>JAYVMZ010000241.1:0-2831 GCA_043758735.1 Betaproteobacteria bacterium | reverse complement strand
CCGCCGTGTACTGGAAGTCGCGCAATGCGCCTGGCCCGGGTGGCGATTTCGTCGAGTATCCGATGATCGTCGCGAACGACATTCCCACTACCGTGGCCGCGGCCCCGGACGGTACGGTCTGGTTCACGATCGGATTCGCGGACGCCGTCGGCATGATCCGCGAGGGAAAATTGCAGCGTTTGCCAAAAAACAAAAAGAGCGTCGAGCCCGTCGGACTCGCGGTCGACGCGCAAGGCGCGGCCTGGTTTACCGATCCAACGGAGGTTCAGATATCGCGCATCCTGCCGAACGGAGAAATCAAATCGTTTCCCCTCGGCACGCCGATCTCGCGGTTGGGACGGCTCGCGATTGCGCCGGACGGTGCAGTCTGGTTCGCCGAAAGCACGGCCCATGGATTCACCCGGCTCAAGGATGGGCAGCTAACCCACAACGTTCCGAAATCTGCGCAGGGCGGTCCTTACGGTATCGCGGTGGATACGAAAGGCGTGGTGTGGGGAACGCTGCAGGGTGCGAATCAGCTCGTGAAAATCGTTCCCGGCCAGGACATATCGGAATTCGAAATTCCAACTCGGGGTAGTTCACCGAGCGATGTCGCGGCCGATGCGGCGGGCAACGTATGGGTCCTGGAATTCCGCGGCAACAAGATCGCGAAATTCAGCGACGGAAAATTCACCGAATTCGCCGTGCCCGGTGAATGGTCGGGCTTGTCGGGCGTTGCAGTGGATGCAGAGGGTTCGGTCTGGTTCGGCATGGTGCGCGGCCACGCCATCGGGCGCCTGCGTGACGGCCAGTTCAAGATCTTTGAACTGCCGCGCAAGGATGCACGGCCTTACACCGTCGCCGTCGATCGGTCAGGAAACGTCTGGTATGCCGACATCAGCGGGTTCGTCGGCATGTTGAAGGCAAGCGCCGCGAAGAGATAGTGATTGGTAATTGGTGAATGGTGATTGGCAATAAGAATTAAGGCTGGAAACGCAAATTACCAATTACCAATCACCGCCTCGCTAAGCGAGGCTCACGTGAGAGAACTCAGCGTGCGCCACGCATTGAACGTCAATATCACGCCGACGATCACAATCAGCAGCGACGTCGCGATCTGCATGCGCATCGCCCACTGACCGGCCAGCCAGTCGAGAATCTTCTGACCGACTTTCGCGGCAATCACGCCCACGATCACCAGCGTGCCCGCGAAGCCGATGCTGAACACGACGACCGTGCTCAGCCCGAGCATGACCTTGCCCTGGGCGAGCAGGTTCAGCAGGATGCCGAGCGCGGCCGGGTCGGGGAGCAGCCCGCCGGCAATGCCGAGGCCGATCAGCACCCACAGGCTGGGCCGGTTGGTCGTTGCGAGTTTCAGGTCGTGCGTGTGCTTGAAGCCCCATCCGTGGCTGTGATAGCCCGCCTCTTCGTTGCCATGCTGGTGATCGGCATGGGCACTGTCGTGTGAATGGTCGTGGGCGCCATTTGAGTGGTTGTGGCTGTGATCGTGTGAGTGCGCGCCGTGGCTGTGGCCTTGATCGCTGTTATTCGCATGCGGGCGGAACTGCATCGCTGCGTGTCCATGCGCATTGCCCGGAGTCGGAGCCGGCGGCACGCCCTGCAATTGAAGGATCATTTCCCGCTGCGTCCACAGCGTCCACAAGCCGATGAAAATGACCAGCACCCCCGTGATCACCGCGAGCCATCCCTCGATGCGGTGCGGGACCATGCCCGGCATACCGATCGAGGCGAGGATGCCCACCAGCACGATGCCGCTGGTGTGCGAAAGCGTGACGAAAATGCCGAGGATCACCGCGTCCACGGGTTTGCCGCGCGCGCCGACGATGTAAGCGGCGGCTATGGTCTTGCCGTGGCCAGGCGTGGCGGCGTGCACGGCGCCGATCCAGAAAGCGGAGGCGAGGTAGAGCAAGGCGTCGGTCATGGGAATGAAGCGGTGGGTCGGTTCGTTGTTATGAAGGCCGGGCGAGAATAGGTGCCGCCCCCCCGCCCTGTCAAGGCGTCGCCCGGAAGCTGGACGAATCGGTTTAAACTTGCCGTCCCGAATCGTTCGGCCTGACTGGAACGCGCGAAATTGCAGGCTGCCAGACGCAAATCGCGACGAAAATCACGCGGGAGGAGAAAAAGATGCGAAGGATTCTGATCGTCGTGTCGTTGCTGGTTATTTGGACTGCGGCGGCAGCCGACACGCGCAAGGGCTACGACGCTTATACCGCGGGCAACTACAAAGCCGCCGTCGAGGAATTCCGCAAGTCCGCCCAACAGGGCGACGCGCTCGCCATGTTCTATCTCGGCGAGAGCTATTACAACGGCCGCGGCGTGGTGCAGGATTTCGCCGAGGGCATCAAGTGGTACAAGCAATCGGCAGGGAAGGGACAGGTCGAGGCTCAGGAGACGCTGGGTGGCCTGTATTTCTTCGGCAAGGGGTTGCGCAGGATTACGCGGAAGCCGCGAAGTGGTACGCGATGGCGGCGAAACAAGGCAAGGCCTATCCGCAGTATCTGCTCGCCTACATGTATGACCAGGGCAAGGGTGTGGCACAGGACCAGGCGCAGGCGGCGCAGTGGTTTCGCAAGGCCGCCGAGCAGAACAATGCCGATGCCCAGGAAAGTCTCGCGTCGATGCTGTTTTTCGGCCGCGGCGTGCAGCAGGACTACACCGAAGCGGCAAAGTGGTATGGGAAAGTTGCCGAGCAGGGCCGCGTCTATCCGCAATACCTGATGGGCTGGATGTGCGAAAGGGCTATCCATTTAGCTCCACAAGATCGACAATGACTGAGTGGACAATATCAAGCCGGTTGCAGGCCGGGACTATCCGGCCACATGGAGCGAGTT
>JAYVMZ010000240.1:0-2727 GCA_043758735.1 Betaproteobacteria bacterium | reverse complement strand
GGACCAAGGTTGAGCAGATCCAGCCCGGATCCACGCTTCCTCGCAGGAAAAAGAAGAGAAAATAATATGTAACGTTATTTATGAGACACTACACTAGTTTCGCGTATTCAAGCGCGAGCCACTTCATGCCGGCTTGGCGAAAATTGACCTGGACCCGCGCATCGGCACCGCGCCCCTCGGCGCTGACAATGACACCGGTGCCGAATTTAGCATGCACGACGTTTTGCCCGATGCGCCAGCCTGACACCGTTGTTTCCATTTTCGGCGCGTTTGCCTCGTAAGCCGGATCGAAGCCCTTGGCGCTGACGAATGCGGAGTACTTCGTCGTGTTGACCCGCTTGATCAATTCCTCGGGAATTTCCTCGAGGAAGCGCGACGCAATGTTGTAGCGCGTCTGCCCGTGCAGCATGCGCGTCTGCGTGTGGGTGAGGTAAAGCTGGCGGCGCGCGCGCGTCAGGGCCACGTACATCAGCCGCCTTTCTTCTTCCAGCCCGTCCTGTTCGGAAATGCTGTTCTCGTGCGGGAACAGGCCTTCTTCCAGGCCCGTGATGAAAACCGCATGGAATTCCAGGCCTTTGGCAGAATGTACGGTCATCAACTGCAACGCATCGGATCCCGCCGCCGCTTGGTGTTCCCCCGCTTCCAGCGACGCGTGCGCCAGGAAAGTCGCAAGCGCGGGGAAACCCTGGGCCTGGATTTCCCCTTCCTCAGTGACTTGCGCGATCGGCCCGTCGGCGGATGCGAAGGACACCGCGGCATTGGTCAGTTCGCCAAGGTTCTCGAGGCGGTCTTCGCCTTCGCGTTCATTCTGGTAGTGGGTGATCAACCCGCTCAATTCGACGACGTGATCGATGATCTCCGGCAGCGGCAGGTTCTCGCAGGCCGAGCGCATCGATTCGATCAGCCTGACGAAGCCGGCAATGCTGGTGCCGGCCTTGCCGCTCAGGGTATTGGCGCATGCCGCCTGCCACAGCGAAATGCCGCGTCCGGCGGAAACTTCCTGCAGTTGTTCGATGCTGCGGTTGCCGATGCCGCGCGTCGGAAAATTGACGACGCGCAGGAACGCGCCGTCATCGTCAGCGTTCGCCACAAGGCGCAGGTAAGCCAGCGCATGTTTGATTTCCTGGCGCTCGAAGAAACGCAACCCGCCGTAGACGCGATAGGAAATTCCCGCATTGAACAGCGCGTGCTCGAGCACCCGCGACTGGGCATTGGAGCGATACAGCAGCGCGATTTCCGAAAGCGCGGTGCCCTCGCCCTTCAATTGCTTCACTTCGTCCAGGATATAACCCGCCTCTTCGAAGTCGGTCATCGCTTCGTATAAACGCAGCGGCTCGCCGCTGCCTTGCGCCGTCCACAGGTTCTTGCCCAGCCGCGTGTGGTTGTGGCGGATCAGCGCGTTGGCCGCATCCAGGATGTTGCCCTGGCTGCGATAGTTCTGTTCGAGTTTGATGACCTTCTCGACATGGAAGTCCTTCTCGAAATCGAGCATGTTGCCGGCGCGCGCGCCGCGGAAGGCATAAATCGACTGATCGTCGTCGCCGACGGCGAAAATGGTGTTCTTCGGACCCGCCAGCAGTTTGAGCCAGAAGTATTGCAGGCGGTTGGTATCCTGGAACTCGTCGACCAGGATATGTTTGAAACGCGCGCGATAGTGCTCGCGCAGGATCTCGTTCTTCGACAGTAGTTCGAAGCAGCGTAGCAGGAGATCGGCGAAATCCACCACGCCTTCGCGGTTGCACTGCGTATCGTAAGTTTCGTAAACGGTCACCAGCTTGCGAGAAAAATCATCGAAGGCTTCGACCTTCGCTGCGCGCAGGCCCTGTTCCTTGGCGTTGTTGATGAAATACTGCGCCTGCTTCGGCGGATATTTCTCGTCGTCGATGTTCATCGACTTCATGACGCGCTTGACCATCGCCAGCTGATCGGCCGAATCCAGGATCTGGAAGGTCTGCGGCAACCCGGCATCGCGGAAGTGCGCGCGCAGGATGCGGTTGCACAGTCCGTGGAAAGTGCCCACCCACATGCCGCGCGTGTTGATCGGCAGCATCGCGGAGATGCGCAGCAGCATTTCGCGCGAAGCCTTGTTGGTGAATGTCACGGCCAGCAGGCCTTGCGGACTGACCTGCGCGGTCTGGATCAGCCAGGCGATGCGCGTGGTGAGCACGCGGGTCTTGCCGGAACCGGCGCCGGCGAGGATCAGTGCCGACTGGTGGGGAAGCGTGACGGCTTCGAGTTGCTGCGGATTGAGGCCTTCGAGAAGCGACATTCGGGATACGGAGCGGATTGCGGTTGCGATCCCGGATTATAAGTGAACGGACGATTAAGTCTTGAACCACGGATACTCCACGCTTCGCGAGGGTATCCGTGGTTCAGGACCTGGATGCTTCCCGCGCCTTTCTGCTGGCGTTGATCAGATCGCGGATCATCGGCGTCAGGATGAGCTGCATCGCATACTCCATTTTCGTTCCAGGCACGACGATGGTGTCCGGCCGCGACAGGAAGGAATCCTCGATCATGGCCAGCAGATAAGGCACGTTCAGGTACTCCGCATTCGACAGCCTGATGACGACGAAACTTTCCTCCGGCCGCGGCACCTCGCGCACGACGAAGGGATTGGACGTATCGACCGTCGGCACACGCTGGAAATTGACGTGCGTGCGCGAGAACTGGGGCGTGATGTAGTGCACGTAGTCGTACATGCGCCGCAGAATGGTCTGCGTCACC
>JAYVMZ010000239.1:0-29564 GCA_043758735.1 Betaproteobacteria bacterium | reverse complement strand
GACACAACTGTGTTTCAAATGCATCGCGGAGCGGATTTGAATCTTTCCGACACAGCGCAGAGCAATGCGCCTGGCGGAGCAAAAAAAGGCGCCTCCTGTCGCCTGTCCTGCTTTAGAGGTTTACGGTTGACCTCCAATCACCAATCACCAATCACCAAATCACCAAATCACCGCCCTACTTCGCCTCGAGCATGGACTTCAGGTTTTCCAGGCCGGCCCGAAACGCGCCGTTGATGAAGCCGATAACTTCTTCGTCTTGCATCTTGCCATCCGAATTGTTCCGGTAAGCGCTGTTCCATTGGACAAGCGTGTATCCGCGCCTGCCCTCGCTGACCTGGAGGCTGCCGACGTAATCGGAAACCGGCAACGGCACGGGATCGATCAGCCGGTAAGTGAATTTCTTGTCGAGCGCATCGAACGACAGCAGTTCTTCATCGAAACTGGGGCCGTCCTTTACCGTCATCGTGCGAACCGTGCCGACTTCGTTGTTGCCGCCGGACTTGATCACGTCGCTGGAAAACATCGGGTGCCACTTGTCCAGCCCTTCGAAAAGTCTGCTCAGCGAGCCGTTTCGAACGCGAAATCGCTGACGTGATAAGCGTCGTCGGCTTTCTTCGGCGCAAGCGGAGCGAAGCGCGAACCCGTCCCGGCGTTCGCCACGTGCGGCGCCGCTTTAAGTTTGGCCTGACCCATCTCGTGTTCCCAGGCGACGAAGCGATGCCTGCGCGCATGCCACCGGCCGATGGTGCTCATATCGTCCAGGAATCCGGCGTAGTAATCGCCGTGCGCAAGCGCCGCGATCGGCAACGCCTTGCGGTCGAGCAGCGCTTTCTGCGCGGCGCTGAGTTTGGGCTTCTTTTGTCCGGCCGGCTGGTCGTCAATCAATACTCCGAATTCGGTCATGATCGCGCTCCTTTTCCGGTCACCGATTGGTGACCCGACTTACATGCGACCATTCAACACGCGTTCCCGCCTCATATACAGCGTAATCCGCCGCACGGCGGAAACGACCGGACCGGCGGGTTCGGCGCGTCGGGCAGCGAAAAGGAGCGGCGAATTTCGCGGTACGAACGGTAACAACGGCGCCCCGGCATTGCAGTGCAAAAAAATAAAACGGGCGCCAGGGCGCCCGTCTTTTGCTGCTGCCGGAATTCAAATCCTGATCGATGATCTTTTTGCGAGCCGCACCACGCCGGTAGTGCCTGCCTTTTACCCCTTCATGTGCACGCGCCGCAGGCAGATTTCTCCTACTTCGCCAACTGAACCAGTACGCGCCGGTTTTTCTGCTTGTCGGCCGCAGTCTTCTCCGACGAGACGAGCGGCTTTGACGAGCCCACCCCGATGGGGGTACAGGGCAATTTCATCCCCTTGGCCTTGAGCGCGGCGCAAACCGTTTTCGCGCGCGCCTCGGAAAGTTTCTGGTTCGCTTCCGCCGTGCCATCGGCATCGGTATGGCCTTCGGAACTGATATGCAGGTTCGGGATGGCCGATAACGCCTTGGAATTGCCGGTCAGAACTTTCAGGAGCCCGCCAATCCGCTTCGCGTTGCCGGATGCAAACTCCGCTTTCCCCGTCTTGAACTCGAACTGGCCGTCCTTGACCTGCTGGTCGGCCAGGGATTTATTGATCTTGTCGAGCAGCGACCCTTTGGTCAGGCCTTGAATGTCGGGAACCTTGGGCATTTCCAACGCCCATACGGACGAACAGGCCACTATCAGCAGGCCGGCAGCAAAAATCGGAATTGTACGCATGCAATACACCTCTGTATTTTGACGGGAACGCAGTATAAGGGATCGGGCTCATGCTCAGGCCGCCGGGTTCGGATAGCGCAGCTGGATTTCCTTGATCGCGTCCAGCGTTTCCTTGTCGAGCGCGAACTGCGCCGCGGCGATGTTTTCACTGAGTTGCGCCATGGTCGTGGCACCGATGATCGACGCGCCCATGAACCAGCGGCTCGACACGTAGCCCAGCGCCAGTTGCACCCGGGTCAAGCCCCTGCGTTGCGCGAGCGCCGCGTAAGCATCCACCGCCTCGGAGACCATCGGCTTGCGAAAGCGCAGGCCGAGCGAATCGAACAGCGTGAAGCGCGTATTCGCCGGCTTCGCGCCGCCCATGTATTTCCCGGACAGGATGCCGGCCGCGAGCGGGCTGTAAGCGAGCAGCGACATGTCTTCCCGGAACAGCGTCTCGGCAAGGTCGTTGTCCACGTTGCGCGAAAGCAGGCTGTAGCTGTTCTGCAGCGTGACCGGGCCGGGAAAGCCCAGTTCGTCGGCCGCGCGCTGGAATTCGCACACGCCCCAGGACGTCTCGTTGGACAGACCGTAGTAGCGGATTTTTCCGGCCTTGATCATCGCGGCCATGCCGGAAACCTGTTCGTGGATCGACGGGCCGGTTTTTTCCTTCTCGGGATCGAACTCGGTCGCACCGAAGTTCGGCACATTGCGCTGCGGCCAGTGGATCTGGTACAGGTCGATGTAATCGGTCTGCAGGCGCTGCAGGCTGGTGTCCACCGCGTCGGCGATCACGTCCGCGGTCAGGTCGGTGCGGCCGTCGCGAATCCAGTCTCGGCGGCCCGGTCCGGCGACCTTGGTCGCGATCACCAGGGCGTCGCGCTGCTGGCGTGCCAGCCAGGTGCCGAGATAGGCCTCGGTGCGTCCCTGCGTTTTCGCGTTCGGCGGTACCGGATACATTTCCGCTGTATCGATGAAATTGATGCCCTCGCCAACGGCGTAGTCGAGTTGTTCATGGGCTTGTGCTTCGGTGTTCTGCTCGCCCCATGTCATGGTGCCGAGGCAGACGCGCGAGACATTCAGGTCAGTGCGAGGGAGGTTTTTGTACTGCATTCGATGGCTGGCGATTGGTGATTGGTGATTGGTTCGGCAAGAGTCTAGCGTTTCCGCGCGCCTTTCGCGCGGCTCATAGTCGGTCCCATGCAAGCGGCGGGCAGACCAGGCCGTCACCCAGGACGGTGTAGAACTAGGGTTAAGATGATTGAATCAATTCGATGCTTACGCCATCGGGCGCGGCGACATAGCACAGGACCAGCCCGGGTTTGAACTCCCACGGTTCCACCGCCATGCGCCCGCCTTTGCGTTTCAGTTCCGCGCAGAACGCCCGCAAGTCGCCGCGATAGGTGAACCCGAAGTGGTCGGTGCCCCATCCGTCATGACTCGAATAGCCGCCGTCGAAATGGCGCATGGGTTTCGCCGCGGCAGGTTGCTCCCCCGGACGCTGGCCGCGGATGACGACCGTCATGCCACCGACGCGGACGTCGATCTGCGGCGCACCGCGCAAATTCTCCTGCACGACGGTGACCTCGCCCCCGAACATCTCCCGATACCAGTCCGCCGCCGCTTTCGGATCGCGGCTGATCAAGTGGATGTGGTCGAACCCCAGACCTTCGCCCATGGACTCCCCCGTTTCTTATTTTGGCAGGACACAGAATAACCCAGAGCCGACTCTCACCGCTGCAGACACGCCTTTCCCTTCTAATAGCCAGCCTTTTCAGTCAGACCTTTTTTGTCTCGCTTTCCTTTGCGTACCCTGCGCGCCATTACGGTTCAGGGCCAAGCCCTAACCAGCGACGAGCCGATCGATTTCGACAGCGAGTGCGACGGCGTCGTTGCTGAAGTAATGTGTGTGCGCACCGGCGCCGAGACAGAACTCCGTGCGATCGCCGGCGCGGTTCGCATTGACCTTGCCATCCGCGTCAACCGCGGCAATGCGAAAGCGCTTTGCGTCGCCGGGAGGCGTCCAGATGAAACGGCCCACATAGTCGCCGGAGCGGCAGGCATTGACCCATTCGGTCGCGCCGATATCCACGGCCGAAGGCGCGGCCGTCGCAAAACCCCCATTGTTCGAACCCATCCATCCATAGAGCAGCGGAAAACGTTCCGCGTAGAGGTCGCGCAAAGGCGAACCCACGGTGACGAGCGAGACCGGAATCGCGCCGACGACTTCAGGCATGCGCTGCTTCACATGCAGGTAGCGCAGCAGGTCCGCGCTGATCACGGTGCCTTGACTGTGCGCAACGATCACGATGCGCTGATAACCGCTGTCGCGAAGATAGGCGAGCAGGCAAGCAAAGCGCGAGAAGATGCGCGGCCGCGGCGGCTGCCGGTTGGGTGGGTCGGCGAAATAGTTGTCGATATCCAGCACCGCGTCAATTGCGACACGCAGCCTGCCGAAGGTCTGCGTGAAACGGGAGCCGAGTGCGACGATGGTGACTGCGCCGCCGGCAAGCCACTTGCCGGCGGCGACCAGCGTTTCGCCCGGGATATTTTCCAGCCAGCCGGCAAGCCATAACGGGAAACCACCCGCCATGCCGGTCGAGAAAGCGAATTGCTGGAACACGAAAGCGAGATAGAACAGACCGCCGCCGATGGCGCCGAGCGGCACGAGCCAGATGAACGTCGAGTTCAGCCGCCGCATGCCGCCGCCAAGCCAGCCGCCCAGGCGCTCAGACCAGACGGCCGCGCCGCGCCTCGGGCCGCGCGCATCGAGGTTCTTGGTGGGAGACAGCTCTTCCAGCAGCGCCGGCGCCAGAACCAGAAGGCCGGCCGCGGCGAGCAGCGTAAAGGCGAATACCAGCGGCGTAAAGAATCCGCCGAGGCTTTGCACGCGGTCGTCGAGAAAAATGGCAGCGGACCGGTTGCCGTTGCTGAACACGACCGCCTGGTAATTCAGATCGTTCAGCGCGTGGCCGGCGACATAGCTAACCACCGACCATAGTACAAGGCTCAGCATGGCGAACAGCGCGGTGGAAATCACCAGGGTCAGGCGTGCCGTATGCAGCGATTTCCTGACGCGCATATCGCCGCCGCACTCGAGCCAGAGCCCAAGCAGCAGCGCCAAGACCTGCACTACGATGAATACGGCCCACACCAGCAGGACGGCGGCAAACAGCCATTCACCGACATTCAAGGCCGCCGTGAACATCCATTCGCGCTGCGTAGTAAAGGAAGGCACCAGGTCGCGCGCGCGCACGCACAGCGCAACCACCGATGCCAGCACCAGCAGGTGGCCGAACAGGCGCACGCCGTGGGTGACACGCGCGTACCGCTCGATCAGGTAAGCCCCCAGCAGCCAGGCCGCCAGCATGCCGGCGCCGAAGTGGATCGTCGCGATCCACCGCACTGAAAGCAAGGCGGTGGCGGCCACCGCGAGGCTTGCGCCAGCCGCAGCCAACAGCAAAAGCAACTTCACCCATCGCATCGTTGGAGATAGTTCGCGCAGCCACGCCAGTGCCTCCATGCCGCCCAGCAAAAGGGTACCGAGGCCGAATAGCGCGGCGAAAACCTGCCCCCGCTGTTCGACCGGCACGAAGGCCGTCGCACCGAACACGACCATCAGCAGCATCGACAACTGCACCAGCGCCGCGGGCGCCTTCATCAGCCACGCCAGGTATGCATGCAGCCTTTGCAGAGAATGCCACGCCTTGCCCCCGCCGATGCTGAGTGAAATCTGGTCGACAATGTCGGCCGCCAGTGTATTCAGATGGAAGAGCAACTGGTACAGCGCCGACAGTACTCGCAGGCCACCGGCACCGAGTCGCGAGAGGTCGGCCCAATAGAGTTCGTAGACGTCGACCGGGCGGTCGTCGGCACGACGGCGCAGCGACGCGCGTGTCGATTCGTACAAGGCTTCACCTTCGGACAGTTCGAGGCGGCCCAGCAGGTAGTCGTTCAGTGCGATGCCGAGGTCCTTGGGATCCTTCGCGACGGCTGCACCCTTTGGCGACACAGCCTGCTGCGCCTGGAAAAATCCGCTCGTCGTGCCCGGCTGGCGCCGCGACGTTTCGGGGCCGTGCGCGCCGCCCGCCTTCGGCGCGGATTTTTGCGTGCTGCCGGGCTCGAGTCTTACGACCGGCACCAGCACGTCGTGCATTTCACCTTGCACGTAGCGCGGCGCGCCGTCACCCCCGTGGCAAAGCAGCCGCACGATTTCGCGCACCGTCTGGCCGGGCCGCTGATCGGCGATGCCGTGAACCACGACGACAGCGACGCGATCATGTTCGCTCACTGGCGGATCCGTATCAGGCGGGAATGTTCAATACAGCCGCCGCGCAATGAAATGGCAGCGAAGGAATCGGGCGAAGTGAAATTGCGCGCACGCATGGTCGGCGCACTGTAGCGCCGGGCTGCGGGGTGGTCAATGCGGACAGGGCTTCTGGTTAAAGCGGACCTCTCATTACGATTTAACCGCGTTACCTGTTCTGGAATAATTTCTCAAAGCTCACCGGGTTTGCGCCGGCCCTGCGCCATCGCCGAGTCGTCGCCCGAGTCCGTGAACGGCTTCGCGCCGACGAGTTCCAGCATCAGTTCTGCAGTTACGACCTTGTCGTTTTTCTGCTTGCCAGGCGTAACCGGGCCTGACTGCAACCTCTTCGGATCGGTACCCGAGGCGCGCAGCTTGTCGAGCACCGCGCTGGCGCGGCTCGCAGCGAGCGTTTGCATCGCATCGTCGCTGACCTGTTCCGCTTCGACCAGCCACGCGTACATCGCCTTGTAGAATTCCGCGTCGCCGGTTTCATGCATGAGCATGCCTGCGCGCCGCGGCTGCGTTCCCGTTCTCTTGGCATACTGCGCGGCCAGGTTGCGGACGACGGCAGGATCGGCGGCTTTTTTGCCGACGAGACGTTCCAGCGCGCGTTGCGTGGCAAGGCGGTCGAACACCACGGGTGCCGGCCTTTCTCCCGGCTCGAGAGAGCGGCCCTGCGCCAGCGCGACTTCCCTGCTTGCCATTTCCTCTTTCATTGCGGCGCGGTCGGTGTCGGGCGCATACGCCGCCTGCACCACCAGCTTGAGCTGCGGCCGGTCGCTCAGGACTTTTGCCACTTCCTGAAGTTTTTCGTTTTCCGAAGCCCTCAGCTTCGCGCTGCCCGGTTCGAACGCGACGCTACCGGCATCGTCCTTGCCGTGCCTGTCGCCGAACAGGCCGGCGAGCGCGCGGAAAGGCGCAGTCACGATTTTCGCGATGAGATTGCCGATCGCTTCCCGGATCACCGTGCCGATGGCGAACTTGGGATTGTTCAGGTCGCCCCTGACCGGCACGGCCGTGCGGATTTTTCCCTCTGAATCCGTCAGCAGCGCCACCGCAAGATCGAGCGGAAGATCGAGCGGAAGCTTGAGCGCAGTCGGCGAGTCGACGGGCTCGCCGAGCCGCAGGTCGCGAATGGTCACCTCGTTGTCGCCGATGAGCTGGCTGTTCTCGATGCCGTATTTGAGGTCGAGCCAGAGCTTGCCTGATGCGATCTTGCGCCCGAGGAAGGTGACGGAGTACGGCGTCAGGTCGGGCAGGTCGACATTCTCGAACGCCGCATGGACTTCGGTGAAGGTTTTCGGCGCGAAGGACTCGATTTGCCCGTCGACCTGGACCGAGCCGAACTCGCCGATGTCGCCTTCGAATTGCAGCGTGGCGCGGCGCTCGCGATTCGTTCCCAGGCTGGTCGCCGTGCCGGTGAAGTTCGTCACCTGCGTGGCAAACGGCAGCACCAGACTGCGGTCGGAGAAATTCACCGTGCCATCGCGCAACCGTACTTCGCCGATTTGGACCGGAAATCCGGATGGCTTGGTGTCGTCGCGTGACGGCGACGGCATTTTGTCGGGCACCGACTCATGTTTGAACAGTTGCAGCAGGTTCAACTCTCGCTGCTCGGAGATGTCGATCTTGGCTTCCGGCGACCGCACGATGATCTCCTTGATCAGCACCCGGTCGGGCCCCAGGGACAGGCGGGCGTCGGCGGCAGAGAGTTTTTCCCAGGCAAGCACCGTTTCATCGCTGCCGGCCTCGTTCAGCCGGACTTTCGCCAGTTCGACGGGACCGCTTGCCGTCAGCGAAGTCTTTCCATCGGCGAGCCGATAGGCGATGGTCGCGGTCGCGGAAACACTGCCGGACTTGAGATCGACCGCGACATGGCGTGCGATGAACGGTTGCAGCGGAACGAGTGCCATCGCCGCCACCTTGACCTTCGCGTCGATTTTCGACAGATCCGAGGATGCGGAACCGCTGGCGGAGATGGAACCGCCGCCGGCGATACTCGCGGTCGCGTTGAACGCCATCGGCTTGGCGCCCGTATTCGAAATTCCGTCTGCGGCGATCGCGAAGCCGCCGAACCGGTACTCGACCGCCTGCTTGCCGAAACTCCGGTCAGACAGCGCCACGTCGAGACCTTGCACGCTGACCGAATCGATGGCGTAGCGCCACGGATGCATCGGGGCCAGCGGCGATGACGGTTCGTTGCTACCCGCCAGGCTCGCGGCGATCGGAAATGCGCCATCCGTTCCGCGCTCGATCAGCAGCGTGCCGCCATCGACGGTAAGGCGCGCTGCACCCAGCGAGTGCTTCGCCAGGTCCAGATGGCCTTTCTCGATGTGCAGTTCGGTTAATCTGACAGCGGAAGTATCGGCCACGGGCAGGCGCAAATCTTTCAGCCGCAGGTCGATGTCGCGCACGATCACACCCGGCGTATCGCCGCCGGTATCCGCCGTGATTGCGGCCTTGCCGAACAGGGCTGCGGTTTGCACTATCAGCGGTGCCGGGCGCTGCCGGTCTTCGTAATGCAGGGCCACGTCATCGACGTTGACGGCCTGCAGATCCACATGCCAGGGTTGCGCAGCCTCGGCTGCCTGCGGCTTCCCGGCTTCGGCGATCGACGGCTGGTCCCGCACGAAACCGGCCCAATTCCACATGCCTTCCGCGTTCCTTTCGACATCCACGCTGCCGCTGTTCAGCGCAATGACCGGCAGTACGAATGTGCGGCGCGCAAGCTGGAGGCTGCCGTTGCGCGCTTCGAGCGTTTTCAGCGACACGATCGGCTCGGCGAAGCCTTCGCGCACGACGCGCAATCCCGCGGTGGTCATGCGAAGCCCGCTCAGGCCGAGATCCGGCTTGCCGTTCGCATAGTCGAATTTATAGTGCGTGGCGAGGCTCAGCGTGCCTTGCGGTTCGGCGAGGCGCACATCGTCGCGGATGAATTTCCACACCGTTGCGAGTTTCAATCCTTCCAGTGACAGATCGCCTTCCGATTGCAAAGGCATGAGCGCGATGTCGCCGCGCCACGTCAGCGCACCGCCGTCGGCAAGGCGCGCGGACACGGTGTAATGCCCTTCCCGATCCGGCAGGGTCGACAGATTCTGGAGCTCGAGGCGAATCGGCAGCACCTGCGTTTCGTCGGGCGCGCCGGAAGCGGCGACCTTGCGATAGGTCAGCGCACCGTCGCTAGCCAGAAGATGCTTCAGCGTGATCCGGATGGACCCCTTGTCCTGCGTTTTCGCGGGTGAGCTGGTCTGCGCCCAGCGCCGCGCGAGCTCCGCAATGTTGAGATGACCGTCGCGCTGCTGCTCAAGCTGGATCTGCAAGCCGTCCGTCTGCGCTTCGCTGAGCACCCATCCCCTGCCGAAGCCGCTGCCGAGCAGGCTGAGATCGAGATAAACACGCCGGACCGCGAGCAACGGGGTACCGCTTCCCTGCCCCAGCCGCAGTTCCCTCGCTTCAACGCTTAGTGCAAACGGATTGACCTTGAGCTTGCCGATGGACAAAGTCAGGCCGAGCCGCTGGTCGGCCAGCGCGACGAGCTGGCGCTGGAGCAGATGCGGAACCAGGAAAAAGCCGGCCGCGGCGTAAACCAGAAATACGAAAGCGGCAGCGCCAAGGAATCTCGCAAGTATTGTGTTGCGCCGTGACTTGTTCATCGTTCACCCTGCATGCGTACCTGCGCGGCAGTGGCGACGGCAGCGCGAGAAAAACTCCCTGTCGCAGTAGCCCAGCAAAAACTGCTCCTGTTGACGTGCGGCGATGCGCCGCATCGTAAGGTCCGGACAACACGAGAAATATGCAATCGCGGCGGAATGCTCTGGCCATCGCGGAAAGGGATTTTCTGCAAAGTTTGCCGGTAAGGAATGCAGGAAAGACCGCGTGCTGTGTCGCGGTCGCCGCCCGCGGTTGTCGTATTCCCGCTACAGCAAGATGCTGCGCCAGCCGTTGCCAGATAGCTGTGGCCGACGATGCCTTCTTCCGTGTAAAGGCTGGTTCGCGTACTGATATCGCCGAGGCGGCGTGGAACTCCGGCGATTTGCTGCAAGCCAGGTCGTTGCGGACATAAGGCATGCTTTACTCCGGTTCAAAAGTAATGCACAAATCAGGCGTTGCGGTCCAACCCATTCCCTTGAAAGGGAGGGAGACGAAGAGCAGCAGGCGGGCAGGCGGCCGGGCTCAAATAACCCACACGAATATCCATGGCCGAAAAAATCATAAGGCCGGCATAAGAAAGCGGGTGGTCGCGCTGCTATCCTTGCGTGCTTCCAACCGGGTACCTGTCCGCATCGCGATCGATTCAATGCCTGCGGGGAGGGCATGAAAAAAAGAAACAGGAATGAGCTCCCCGTGACATCGGGTTGCCGCACAAACCCGGTAGGGTGCATTGCTTTTTCGCTTACACGCTCGCACCGGCACGGGAGTTGTCTGTGCGTGCTTCCGCATTCCAACCTCAATGACATAAGGAGAAAACCATGGCGATCAACAATCCGGTAAATAACGGGGTCAACACCGATGCGCTGTTCGGGGCGCGCGAGGCGCTGACCAAGGCGCCGGAAGCCGCGCAGTTCAAGTGGCGCGCGTCCTGCGAGTGGATAAAGGGCACCCAAAGCCGCTCAACCGTCGACAGCTTCTACGGGCTGGGCGCCGAGCAAAAGCACAAGACCAAGTTCACCTACGATTCCGATCACCCGGAAGTGTTCGCCTCGGAAGATGCAGCGGCCACGCCGGTGGAAATCGTACTGGCCGGGCTGGCGGGCTGCCTGACGGCGGGCATCGCGGCAATCGCGCAGGCACGCGACGTCCAGTTGCATTCCGTAAAGGCGACGCTGGAAGCCGGCATGGACATTCGCGGCATCCTCGGTGCGGATCCCGATGTGCGCAATGGCTTCGATGGCATCAAGGTGACCTACAAGATCGATGCCGATGCGTCGGCCGACGACATCAAGGCCATTGTCGCGCAATCGCAAAAACGATCCGCCGTATACGACATCATTACCAATCCGACCAACGTCACCGTCGAAGTGAAATAAGGCTGTACCCGTGGTGCGAAGCATTGAGCGATTGACGGCCGTTGTAATCGGCGCCGGCCAGGCCGGCCTCGCCATGAGCTGGTGGCTCGCCCGCCGCTCGATCGACCACGTGGTTCTCGAGCGCGGCGCGGTCGCCAACTCGTGGAAAACCGAGCGCTGGGATTCCCTCACGCTGCTTACGCCCAACTGGCAGAGCCGGTTGCCCGGTTACGGCTACCAGGGCAATGATCCCGATGGCTTCCGCACGATGCCAGAGACCATCGGGTTCATCGAGCAGTACGCGCGGGCCATCGCGGCGCCGGTCCACACCGATACGCGCGTGACCTCGGTGCGTAGCCGCGGCGGCGGCTACGAAGTCGTCACCGATCAGCGCGCCTGGCAATGCGACACCGTCGTGCTCGCCAGCGGCGCATGCAACGTTTCAGTAATTCCCGAGGTTGCCGGCGCCGTGCCGGCCGGAGTCAAGACGCTTACGCCGCTGGCGTATCGCAATCCCGGGCAACTCGAGGAAGGCGGCGTGCTCGTGGTCGGCGCCTCCGCTTCCGGCATCCAGATTGCGGACGAGATCCAGCGCTCAGGTCGGCCGGTGACCCTGGCCGTCGGCGAGCACGTGCGCGTTCCCCGCATGTATCGCGGCAAAGACATCAAATGGTGGATGGATGCGAGCGGCGTGCTCGACCAGCGCTATGACGAAGTCGACGACATCGTCAGAGCGCGCAATGTGCCGTCGCTGCAACTCGCCGGCTACCCAGACCGGCGCACGATCGACCTGAATTCACTCACTGCGATTGGTGTAAAACTCGTCGGCCGCTTAGCCGGCATCAATGCCGAGGGCAAGGCGCAGTTCTCGGGGTCGCTGCGCAACGTGTGCGCGCTTGCGGGCCTGAAGATGAACCGGCTGCTCGGTACGATCGACGAATGGGCCACGGCGAACGGACGCGACAGCGAACTCCCTGCACCGCATCGCTTCGCCGCCACGGAAGTGGAAGAATCGCCGCCCCTGCTGCTCGACCTCACTCGCGGCAACATCAAGACCATTATCTGGGCAACCGGATTCCGTCCGGACTATTCCTGGCTCGACATGCCGGTCCTTGACCGCAAGGGACAAGTCCGTCACGACGGCGGTGTCGCCGAAGCCCCCGGCCTGTATCTGATGGGCCTGCCCTTCCTGCGCCGGCGCAAGTCCAGCCTCATCGACGGCGTCGGCGACGATGCCCGCGACCTGAGCGCGCATCTCGCCGCCTATCTGCGCGATCGTGTGTTGTCGAGTCCAGAGCTGATTGCAGCGCGGGGATAATCCCCGCGAGACGAGCACGCGTCCGCCCGCCGGTCCGTCCACGCCTTTAGGTAAGATGCGTGGATTCCCCTATTGGGAGGTATCCAGCGAAGTCGGGCACGATATTCACGTTATTCACGGCCCTTCACGCAGCGTGCTTAGCGAAATCGGGGGAGTCAGGCCGCGAGCAGAGTCCTGTCGTCGACTACGGGGACATGCGCAAATAACTGCCGGGTCACGAGCGCGGGGTCGTTGATCGTACGGATGGCTGCAAACGCGTCCTGCGCTTGCGGATAGCGGCGGCGCAAAAAGTTGAGCCATTGCTTGAGCCGGCCGGCGTGATGATGCGGTGCTATGTGCGCGCCGACGATCTGCCAGAAATCCGCGACGAGCGGCAGCAGCGCCTGCCAGGTCACGTAAGGTTCGGCCGAGTCCGCACGCATGCCATGGCCCCGCTCCCGGATCGCGAGCGCGAGGCCGGGATCGGCGACCATGCCGCGTCCCAGCATCAGCGCATCGCAACCCGACAAGACGCGGCAGCGCAACGCGTCTTCCACATTCCAGATTTCGCCGTTGGCGATGACCGGGATGCCGACCGCGGCGCGCAGTTCCTGGATGCGTTCCCAATAGGCGGGCGGCCGGTAGCCGTCAGCCTTGGTACGCGCGTGCACCACCATTTCGTCGGCACCGCCACCTGCGATCGCGAGCGCGCATTCGAGCGCACGCGAACTGTCGTTATAGCCCAGCCGCATCTTGGCGGAGACCGGCATGTCACGCGGGACGGCGCGGCGCACCGCGGCGACGATCTGCGCAATGAGTTCCGGCTCGTCGAGCAGCACCGCGCCGCCGCGATGCGCGTTGACGCCCTTCGCCGGGCAGCCGAAATTCAGGTCGACGCCGGCCGGTCCCAGCGCGGCGAGCTTCGCGGCGTTTTCCGCAAGGCACACAGGATCCGAGCCCAGTAGTTGCGCGCGCACCGGCACACCCGCAGGTGTGCGTCCGCCATTGCGCAGCTCGGGCACGATACGAGTGAACACGCGATCGGGCAGCAACATGTCGGTAACGCGAATGAATTCGGACACGCAGCGGTCGACTCCGCCCACGCGCGTGAGGATGTCGCGCAGGACGAAATCGAGCAGGCCTTCCATGGGCGCGAGCAGGATCATCAGCGGGTCAGAGCCTGATGGTGCATATGGCCCCGATCAGCGGCTTCTCGTAGGAACGCACATCGGCGCCGGGTATTTCGATCTCCCCCGCTTCCTGTTTCTCGGCTGTTCTGGAGACAGGGTTGCCGCTGCCATCCACCGTGGCATAGCGTTCCACGATATGTTGCTCGTAACTGCCCGACCTGCAGTCGAACCAGACCAGCATTTTCGACGACAGGTATTCCGGGGGCCCTGCAGAGGTCACGGCGTTGTAAAAGGCATTCAGCAGATAGGCGGAACGAATCGAGCCTTGTTCGGTTTTCACGCCTTTGACGAAAACATCCGAAACCGGTACCTCTTCCACCGACTGCGTACCCACAACGAAGTGCCAGCCTTTCGCTTCGATCGCAGCCTTGTGCGCTGCGCGGAATTCATTCATGCCTCGCGTTGCGTTGCCGCGCATTTGTTCGAGCATGTCCTGCGCGAGGACGGGCGCGGACAGGGCGACGGCCAACAGCAAGGGCAGGGTTTTCTTCATGGGGGGGCGTAGTTTAACGTAGTCGCGTTAGAAGCAGGACCGGGAGGCAGGACTCAGGACGTAGGACTCAGGTTAAACGCTGGACTCAGGACTCCGGTACATGCCCAAAAAAATCCGGTCCGTATCCCCTCGTTCGCTTTTCACCGAGTCCTGAGTCCTACGTCCTGAGTCCTGCCTCTGCCCTTAGCTCTTTCTCGGCCTTTCATACTCCGCGATCACCTGCGCCCCGAGCAGCAGCAGCGTCGCGGCGATTTCGAAACTCAGCAGCACGACGATGGCGCTGGTGAGCGATCCATACACGACGCTGACCTGCGAAATATTGCCAAAGTACCAGACGAGTCCGTGGCGGATGGCTTCCCACAGGATGCCGGCTGTGGCGCCGCCGATCAGCGCATGCGAAGGCGGCAGTCTGCCGAACGGCATGACCAGGTAGATCGATGCGATCAGGAGGATTTCGAGCAACACGCCGACGACATAAAGCAGGAATCCGGAAATGCCGCCGAGCGACCAGATATGCCCGAGGATGACGATGCTCTCCTTGCCGATGGCATCCAGGCTCGCCGACACCAGCGTCCCCACCAGCAGCGCGACGCCGAGGAACAGGATGTAGGCAAAAGGAATCAGCGCGGAAACGACGAAATGGCGTTTGCGCTCGACCAGGCGGTGCAAGAAGATCACCGACATGGCGCTCTCGAGCACGGTAAACGCCAGCGAACTGAACACCAGCATGGTGCCCAGCAGGATCCAGCCTACCGCGACCCGCGCCTCCAGGAAATTCGCCAGTTCCTTGACGACAGCCTTCGACTGTCCCGGGGCCACCCATTCCAGTGCGCGCCCGAGGGTGGAGAGCAGTTCCGCCTGGCCGATAAAGTGCGATAACGCAATGACGATCAGGATCAGGAGCGGCACGATGGACAGCAGCGTGTAATAAGCGACGGCGCCGGCGAGCAAGAGGCCCTGGTTGGCGCGAAACGCCCTGACCACCTGCAGGGCGAACCTTGCGGGGTGCGTCACCAGTTCGGGGGCACGGCTGAAGAAAGGATTGCGCAAGTCTGCTAGACACCGGGGGTCGAGGACGGGTTCCCTTCGAACATCGGCAACGAGAGTTGATCGCGTTCCGCCTCGCCCGCGCCCAGCGGCGGGGGCAGCGCGTCCGCCCTGCACAAACCGCCCGCACGCACGCCGAGCAGGCGAAGGCGCCGCTCCAGCATGACCTTCTTGAGGCAGCGGCCGGCGGTCCGCCGAATGGCATGTGCATCGTTCGTGTGGGCTTCCAGGGTCAGTTCGCGCGTCACGATGCGGAAGTCGTCGTAGCGCAGCTTCACGCCGATTGTTTTCGCCAGATAGCCCTTCCTCTGCAGGTCGGCGGCCAGTTGTTCGCACAGCCGCGTGAAGATCGTCCCCAACGCGGCGCGGTCTTCGCGTGCGTGCAAATCCCGCTCGAACGTGGTTTCGCGGCTGATGGATTTTGGTTCGCTGTAGGTCACGACCGGGCGGTCGTCCCGGCCATGGGAAGCCTGGTTCAGCCAGTTGCCATAGTTCTCGCCGAACTGTGCGGACAACCACTGCGAATTCGCCGCCGCGAGCTCGCCAATTGTGCGAATACCTAGCGCCTCGAGTTTCGCACTGGCTTTCGGGCCAATGCCGTTAACGCGCCTGGCCGGCAGCGGCCAGATCAGCGACGGCAGGTCATCGTGCGTCAGGATCGTGAGTCCGTTCGGTTTGTCCAGGTCCGAACTTATTTTCGACAGCAGCTTGTTGGGGGTGACGCCCATCGAGCAACTGAGCCCGGTCGCGAGATAAACACGGGCCTTGATGCGCTCGGCGATTGCGCGGATGCCGGCATACGGATCGTCCTCTTTCCCGCCCTGCGCGCCCGGCACGTCCGTCAGGTCGAGGTAGATCTCGTCGATGCCCCGGTCTTCTACAAGCGGCGCCACTTCGGCGACCGCGGCTTTGAACAGCCGCGAATATTTGCGATATTCGTCGAAATCCGCCGGAAGCACCACCGCGTCCGGCGCCAGCGCCGCGGCCTTCATGAGGCCCATCCCCGAATGCACCCCCAGCGCGCGGGCCTCATAGGTGGCCGTAGTAACCACCCCCCGGCCGGCATAAGTGCGCAGGGCCGAGAAACGTCGGGACCCGTCCGGCTGGGGCACCGGCTGGTGTGCCTGCCGGCCGCCGACCACCACGGCACGGCCGCGCAACTCCGGGTAGCGCAACAATTCCACGGACGCATAAAATGCATCCATGTCCAGGTGGGCTATCCAGCGGCGGGGCATGCAGACTCCGTCCGATTTTCGTTACGATTGGGGCATCGCGCCGCAGGTCATTCTACCGCCCGCTATGCGCCGCCTTTGGAAGGATGCGAGAATACTGCTATGAACAACACCCTAGAACCCGTTTCTCCCCGCCGCCGCCTGCAGGAGCTCCTCGCCATACCGGAGCGCCAGCGGACCGACGAGCAGTGGGACGAAATCAATGAACTTGAAATCAAGCTGGCCTCCGCCAACCGGGAAGACGCTCCGGACCAGAACGCCCGGTGGGATGCCCCTTCGAACAACAGCAACAACAACCAGTCCAGGCGCAACAACAGGCCGGGCGGAGGCGGCCAGCAGGGCAAAAAGCCCCCCCGCAAATTCCACAAAAAACCCGGCGGGTCCGGCCAGAGCTGAAGCCTTTCCCCTGAAAAACGGGCGCCGATGGCGCCCGTTGTCTTTTGAAGCCGGGGGGGATTGTTTTTACCTTTCCCCTTTGACTTTTTCTCTTTTCTCCACGGCAGCGGCGCGTTAGCGCTTGATCGGGAAAAACGACACCGGTGTCATCAGGCGGTTTTCCTGGTGTTCCAGCGCGCCGAGCTTTGCACTTTCTTCCATGAACGTCATCCAGTCTGGATCGGCCATCATCGCGGCACGGCGCTTCGCGCGATCCGCCGCATCCTCATAGGCCCAGATATGGATGTACTGGTTGACGTTGCCGGTTTCGGTGACAAGGTAGGCGAACGGCTGGCCCAGGTGCTTGGTCTGCGGCGCTTTGCCGAGTTTCTCGTACAGCGCCAGGTGTTTCTTGATCGTGCCGGGACGGCAGGTGTAGGTGCGAACATCTAAAAGCATAGTTCCTCCGGGTGAAATTATTGGTTTGGCTGCTACGTGACCAGCGGGCGGATAGAAGTTTATTCGGCGAAGAGGAAAGAGGCGAGAGGAACGAGAAATGAAAGTTCAAAGGCCCTGGGCTTAACCCGTTCCACTTTTCTCATTCCTTTGCGTTCAAGACGAGCGGCGCGCGCCGGTGCAGGGCGATTGCGCGATCGAGCGCGTCGAGCCCCTCGGCGATTTTCGCGCGGTCCCAGCGCGAACGGTCCTGCTCCTCGAGGGGAACCAGCTCGCCGCCGGCGGCGGCGAGCGTTTCATGCCGCGCATCGTGCAACAGCATCAGCGCAAGCAGGCCGAGCGTTTCGGGTTGATCCGGCAGGAGTTGCGCGAGCAGGCGCGCAAGGCGGATCGCTTCGCCGCACAAGTCCGGTCGCACGAGAGAGGCGCCTTCGGTCGCGGCATAGCCTTCGTTGAAGACGAGGTAAATGGCCGCGAGCACAGCGGCGAGCCGGTCGGGAAGCTCTTCCTGGGAGGGCACGATGTAGGGAATGCGCGCTTCGGAAATTTTTTTCCTGGCGCGCACCAGGCGTTGCGCCGTCGTCGCTTCGGGCTCGAGGAAGGCGCGAGCGATCTCGCGCGTGGACAGTCCGCACAGCGTGCGCAATGCGAGCGCCATTTGCGCCGGCTCTGCCAGCGCCGGATGGCAGCTCATCGACGATGCGGCCGAGCACGCGGGGCTACTTGGGAGAGGGAGCGAGCGGCCTCACTTCGCACGATCCCGTTTTCGCCCCGGGACATTTACCCGCCCATTTCACTGCCGCGTCGAGATCCGGTACGTCGATGAGGTAATAGCCGCCGAGTTGTTCCTTGGGTTCGGCGAACGGCCCGTCGGTGTTGAGCACTTTGCCGCCGCGCAGGCGTACGGTGGTGGCGGTTGCCGCGGGCTTGAGTGCCGAACCCGCGCGCATCACACCGGCCTTGATGAGTTCCTGCGTATAGACGCCGTACTCCGCGTACATCGCCTTGAGCTGGGCCTCGGTGAGGTTGGGCCAGGCGCTTTCGTCGCCGTAGATGAGGATCATGTATTCCATTGCCGGTCTCCTGGATATTGGCTCCGGATCGGAGCATCCCTACGACGATCGGGCGTGCCCGGAATCGACAGCCGGTTTCGTTTTTTTGCGATCCCCTCGCAAAAAAACGAGGTAAAAGGGGAAAGCCGGAAGCAAGGCTGTATCCCGATTTTTCCTTTGACCTTTCCTCTCAGGCGAGCAGGGCCCGGCATGCGCCGACGATTGCTTCCGCACTCATGCCGTACTTCACCCGTATCGGGACCGTGGGCCCGACCATGGCAAAGGCGTCGGGCATGCCTACCATGCGCATGCGGGTCGGGTGTTCCACCGCCAGCAGCTCGGCGACCATGCCGCCGAGTCCGCCGGTCAGGTGATGCTCTTCCGCGGTGACGATCCCGCGCGTCTCGGCTGCCGCGGCAAGCACCGCGTCACGATCGAAGGGTTTGATCGAACTCATGTTGAGCACGCGAACGCCGATGCCCTCTTTCTTCAGCGTGTCGGAAGCACGAACTGCCAAATCCACCATTGCGCCGCAGGCCAGTACGGCCACGTCATTGCCGGGGCGTAATTGCGCGGCCCTGCCGAGGAGAAACGGCGCCTGTGCATCCGTGACCGGCGGCTCCTCCGTGCGCCCGCCCAGGCGCAGGTAGACCGGTCCGTCGATGTCGAGCGTGGCGAGCGTCGCCTTGTAGGCTTCATTGACGTCGGCGGGAACGATCACGTTCATGTTCGGAAAACTGCGCATGACCGCAATGTCTTCCAGCGAATGATGGGTTCCGCCGGCAACGCCAAGAGAAACGCCACTTGCCGCCGCACCGATGACGACACGCTGGTTGGCGTAGGCAACATCGTTGCGCACCTGCTCCATGCTGCGCGCGCTGATGAACGGCGCGTAGGCGCAGACGTAAGGGCGCATGCCGGTCGTCGCCAGGCCCGACGCCACGCCGATCGCATTCTGTTCGGCGATGCCCAGTTCGATGAATCGGTCGCGATGGCGCTCGATGTAAGTTCGGATGCCCAGCATATCCTGGGTATCGGCCGATACGACGACGGTACGCGATTCGCGCACGGCGAGTTCCAGCAAAGCCTGGCCGTACGCGAGGCGCGTCTGGTTTGCGGATTTCACCCGCCACTCGGGTTGGACTGAATCCGGTGCGTTCATTTCTCCTCCAGTTCCGCCAGCGCCTTGGCCAGGATTTCGTCATTGACCGAATTGCTGTGCCAGACGTAAGTGTCCTCGGCAAAGCTCACGCCCTTGCCTTTGACGGTATGCGCAATGAGCGCGGTCGGACGCTGCGGGTCGAGCGGCAGCGCATCCAGCGTGTCGACCACTTCCGCCATGTCGTGGCCGTCGATCTCGCGAACTGCCCACCCGAACGCGCGCCATTTGTCCGCCAGCGGATCGACGCCGATGACCTCTTCGACGCGCCCACTCTGGCAGATCCTGTTGGCATCGATGATGGCCGTGAGAGTCGACAGCTTGTGGTGCGCGGCCGCCATCGCGGCTTCCCAGTTCGACCCTTCGTGCAGTTCTCCGTCGCCGATCATGACGAAAGTGTGGAATGATTTTTTCTGCAGGCGCGCGCCGAGCGCCATGCCCATGGCGATCGCCAGGCCGTGGCCCAATGCGCCGGTGCACATTTCGACACCGGCCATTTTGATGTCCGGGTGCATGCCGAACGGCGATTCGTAGGCGTAGAACTTGTCGAGAACGGCGTCGTCGATGAAGCCCGCCTGCGCGAGCACTGCGCCCAGCCCGGCGTTGGCGTGACCCTTCGACAACACGAAGCGATCGCGGTCCGGCCACTTCGGCTCCTGCGGGCGGATTTTCATGCGATGAAAATATAAGGCCGTCAGGATGTCCGCCGCGGAACTGGACCCGCCGATATGTCCGCCGCCGCCTGCGCGCACCGCGCGCCAGATGTCGCGGCGCACCTGACGGGCTTGTTTCTGCAGTCGTTCAACGCGCGTATCGCGAGTTTCGCTCATGGCTTACGCTCCTCCGCCAGACTGTTTTTATGGGGAGATGGTAGCCGAAAATTGCCCTGCGCGAGGCGCTGGGGCAATTGGCGAGTGATTGGTGATTGGTGATTGGTAATTAGCAGGAAGTCTGGTACGCATCCAATAACCGGTTACCAATTACCAGTTACCGCCCTTACGTCATCCTCGCAATGCGCACATTCGACAGCGCCAGCCGGTCCGCAAGCGTGCGCAGCAGCGCCTTGACAAATCGACGCTGGCAGCGCTCGCCGAGCGCCTCGAGTTTTTCCCGCGGAAATTCGACCACGACGGAATCGACGGTAGTTTGAACGGTTGCCTGCCGCAACACGGGGTGGCCGTGGATGAAGGGCTGCTCTCCAAACCATTCTCCCGCCGCGAGCACGTTGAGCAGCCGCCCCTGCAGCGTGACCTTGGCTTCGCCTTCGGCCAGCAGGAACAAGCTGTCGCCCGATTCCCCTTCACGCACCATCGTTGTATAGGACGGCGATCGCGACCAGTTGCCGGCCGCGGAAAATTCCCAGATTTCGGCATCGTCGAGTTCCACCAGCATCGGGCGGCTCTTGAGGGCAGTGAATTTTTCGCTATCCGGAATGGTCTTGTCGTACTGGCTCAGGCGCCCCGCCTTGGCCAGGTCGAGTGCGAATTCAGCCCAGTTTTCGTAGCGGTCGCCGGGCGTCTTCTGCAATGCGCGCATGACGATTTCGCCCAGGGCGCCCGGCAAATCGGGCCGCACGCGCGCAACCGGTTCGGGATCGACCGTCACCAGTTTGTGTAGTACCTGGCCCTGGGTCTCCCCGGTGAACGGGCGTTTTCCGGTCAGCATTTCGTAGAGCACGACGCCGAGCGAAAACATGTCGCTCTGATGGGACAGTTCCGCTCCGGTCGCCTGCTCGGGGGAGGCGTAGTGCGGCGACCCGGCATCCAGGATCTGCGTGTGTGCCGCGTTGCGGATGAAAGCCACCCCGAAATCCGAGATCTTCACCTGTGTGTCCGCCGCGCGCAGGATGTTGGCCGGCTTGATGTCGCGATGGATGACGTTGTTGCGAAATGCGTAATCGAGCGCGCCGGAACACTTGAAGCCGATCTCCACCACTTCGGACACGGAAAGCAGGCCGCGCGGGCTGGTAAATTGCGCCAGGCTGCCGCCGGAGACGAATTCCGTGACGACATAGCTCATGGTGTCATCCGAGCAGGCATCCATGATCAGGGCGATATGCGGGTGCCAGAGCCGGCCCGCCAGCGCCGCTTCGGTCAGGAATTGCGAGCGCGCAAAACTCGATAAGTCCGCGGACTTTCCGCCTTCGTAGAATTTGAGCGCGACCTCCCGACCGGAGAATTCGTCCAGCGCCAGATAGACGCTGCCGCTCGCGCCGGCGCCCAGCTTCCTCTTGAGGAGATATTTGCCTATCCGTGTCTGCATGCCGCCCGCTCCGTTGGACCAGCCATTGTAGCGCCGCGCCGCGGCGGGCATGGGCGGGTTAACTACATGTGCATAGGCTGTTGTGCCGCCTGCCCGCCCGTAAGGAACGCCTGCGAGAAATCTTTGTCACACGCACGCAACGACACAGTAGTAGGATATTCGCGGTTTACAGGGAAAACCCGAAAGGTCCCGCCTAATGCGCCTGCTCCTGATCAACCCGAAGTTCCCGGAAAGCTTCTGGAGTTTTACCTGGGCGATCGACGAAGTTCTGCCCCGCAAGCGCACCACCTGCCCGCCGCTGGGGCTGGCTACGCTGGCCGCCCTGTGCCCGCCCGACTGGGATGTGCGCATTGTCGACGAAAATATCGAACCCGTCCCGCTCGATCCCGAGGCCGACATCGTTGGCGTGTGCGGCATGGGCGTGCAATTCCAGCGCCAGCGCGAGTTGCTCGCGCACTATCGCGGCCGCGGCTACTTTACCGTCGCTGGCGGCAGCTACACTTCCCTGTGCAATGAAAAATACGCCCCTCTGGCCGATACGGTCGTGGCGGGCGAGGCCGAGTACATCTGGAAGGAATTCTGCGTCGACTTCCTGTGCGGCGAACCAAAGCCGCTGTATCACGAGACCGGAACAGTAGCGCTGACCGATTCGCCGACGCCGCGTTTCGACCTGCTGCAGCTGGACCGTTATTCCAATGCCACCCTGCAGTATTCGCGCGGCTGCCCGTTTCGCTGCGAGTTCTGCGACATCATCGTGATGTTCGGGCGCAAGCCGCGCGTGAAAAACCACGAACAGATCGGGCGCGAGCTCGACGCATTGCGCGCCGCCGGGATGCGCAGCGTGTTCTTCGTCGACGACAACCTGATCGGCAACGTCCCCCAGGCCAAATCCCTGCTGCGCTTCCTGGCCGATTACCAGAAAAAGCATGACTACGATTTCAGCTTCGGCACCGAGGCTTCGCTCAACCTGGCACAGAACCGCGAGCTCCTTGAATTGTTCCGCGCGGCGAATTTCGGCTGGGTGTTCATCGGCATCGAATCGACCGACCCTGAGAGCCTGAAGGAAACGCTGAAGACGCAGAACCTCGCCGAAGATACCCTGACCTCGATCCGGCGCATCTACGCCCACGACATCGACGTGCTCGCCGGTTTCATCATCGGCTTCGACAACGACACGATGAAGACTTTCGAGACGCAGTACCAGTTCATCACCGACTCCGGTATTCAGTCCGCCATGATCGGCATGCTGACCGCGATGCCGCGCACGCCGCTCTACGAGCGGCTGCAAAAGGAAGGCCGCCTCGATGAAAGCGAGGACTCAGCGGAGAACACACGCGGCAGGACGAACGTCGTGCCGAAGAACATGACGCTGGACGCGATGACGCAGGGCTACCGCGCCCTGTATGCCCGACTGCTCACCGATGCCGAAATCGCGCGCCGCATCCGCAACAAGGTCCGCTACCTGCGCGCACCCAATTACCGCAGCGGCTATTCCATGTCCGACCGCTGCGGCATTCTTGCGCGGCTCATCTTCAAGGGCATCCTTCCCGGAGGCGTGTCGCGCACCCTGCACTTCCTGGGCACGCTGCCGGTATTCGCGCCGGCGCGCATTCCGCTGGTCATTTCCGACTGGATCATCGGGCTGTCGATGCGCGACTATGCCGAGCGCAACCTGCCGGTGGAGCAAAAACCGCCAATGGGGCTTCATTTGCCGCTCGTCGCCCCCGCGGAATTCGGCGGCAGGACAACCGGATTGCCGCCAGTGCCGCTGGATCAGCGCACCGGCGCAGCGCGCACGGAAACTAATTCGCAACACAGCGTTCATTACCCGGTAAGGGCCCGAGTCTAGTCTTACCCTTAGCAGCGTGGCGGTCACACATTTTTGCCCCGCATCGAATAACAGAACGAGGGTGCATAGATGCTGCAAAAACGCTCCGGCCCGACCCATGTTCCAGTCCGCGCCTTTTCCTTTTATCCGTTGTCCCGCCTGTCGCAACTCCTCGAAGAGCGCATCAGGAATATGCTTGCCGCATTCGGCCCGAGGCCTTTCCTCGCCGATCCGGCGTCCGCGAGCGACATGGCGGAAATCCGACCAGCGGTTCCGGCCGCCCTGCTCAAGGCCGAAGTTGAAGCACTGCCGGCAGAACAGCATCTGGTCATCAGCGGACAGTTTTCGGTGTACTGCGCGCACGCCGAACAGTTTCCCTGGTGCCTGCAGGAAATCGGCAGGTTGCGCGAACTGACCTTTCGCGCGGCCGGCGAGGGTACCGGCAAAGCGTCCGACGTCGACCATTTCGACGCGTACTACCTGCATCTGTTCGTGTGGGATGCGAAGACCGGGGCGATAGTGGGCGCCTACCGCATGGGCCTCGCCAACGAGATCGTCGCCCGCTACGGCAAGCCCGGCCTGTACACGCAATCGCTGTTCAGCTACGGGGATCGCGCGCTGGAGGCGATGAACCCGGCGATCGAACTCGGCCGCTCTTTCGTACGCGCGGAGTATCAGCGCAGTTTCGCGCCGCTGATGCTGCTGTGGCGCGGCATCGGTCAGTTCATCGTGCAGCATCCGCAGTATGCGATGCTGTTCGGAGCGGTGAGCATCAGCAACGACTACGAACCAGCATCGCGCCGCTTGATGGTCGATTTCCTGAACGCGAACAACATCGAAAAGAACCTCGCGCGGCACGTGAAGCCGCGGCGGCCTTTCCGCCACAGCGCAACACCGGCGTACGACCTCGCTGAATTCGCGGCACTCAACGACATCGAAGATGTTTCGCGCATGGTCAGACAGATCGAACTCGACAGCAAAGGGGTGCCCATCCTGCTCAAGCAGTACCTGAAGCTCGGTGGCCGGCTGCTCGCATTCAGTGCCGACCAGCACTTCAACGACGCCCTCGACGGGCTGATCATGGTCGACCTGCGTGCCTCCGATCCGCGCGTGCTCGCCCGCTACATGGGCGAGGAAGGCGCGGCCGCCTTCCTTTCACGCCACGGCATCCGCACGGACACTCTGCACCAGGCTTCGTAGCCCGCGGCCCGCAGGGTCCGGCGCCGCGACGACGCTTCATGCCGACAAAACAAGACGGGCGCCGCAAGGCGCCCGCAGTTCGTTCCGCGCGCCCACTGGAGCCAATTACTTGGAGTGGTCGCACCCTACCAGCGATGCCGCCTCGCTACTGGTCAGCATGAATGAGGTCGCGCCCAGCGCGAAAGGCCGGGACAGGATCTGGCCGATCTGCCGGCGCAGCAGGTCTTTCGCGGGCGATTTGATCATCACCGAATACATCGGCGGCTTGCCGTGCAGGGGAATGACGTCCACGCGAAACGGCACGCTGGTGGTATCGCCGGCCACGTTGGCAATGTTCGTCAGGCAGCTCAGAAGTTCGGATTGGGTCGGATATTCGTTCATGGGCCGAGGGTTGGGTAAAAGTAACAGCAGCCAGACGCTCGACGCGGGTGCAGACGATCGTGAAAAGGCCACTACAAGAGTTTGGACATGATACCCCGACTTTAGTGCGATGCCATAAACGCCGCAGATGGGCGGGTCAAGGCGCGGGAAATCCCGCCTGATCCAGTGTAGGATTGGTCGGGGTCGTTGTTTTTGTTCAATCTAGGCTTTAACCGACGGAGGAGCTTGTCATGGCCAAGAAAAGCGCGGCAGAACCGATTTACAAGATCGTCGAAGTGATCGGAACCAGCACAATATCCTGGGAAGATGCCGCCATGAACGCGGTGAGAGCCGCGGCACAATCCCTGCGCGACCTGCGCATTGCGGAAGTCGTGAAAATGGACATGAAGGTGGACAAGGGCAAAGCCGTTGCGTTCCGCACGCGGGTTCTGCTGTCGTTCAAATACGAAACCTGAGTAATGCCGTGACGGCGTGAGGGCAGCAAACGGGCGCCCTCCGGCGCCCGTTTTTTCACGCGCCGGATCGCGCCGGATCATACGGCGGCAGAACTTCAGGGAAAGCGGGCTGCTTTTCCCAGCCCGGCACTGACTGCTCATGCCGCCCCGCTGCGCCCACACGGATGGCTGGACCACCTGCGTGTCCCCGCCAATACGGAACTCATTACCCTGCCTTGTAGGGCGGGTGCCCTATCGACTTCAGGTCCGTGCGTCTTGGCCGATAATGGTATTTTAACCGGCGCACAATGATGCACTGCACGGGCGCCACTCCATCACGTCGGGAAAGGCAATCATGAAACGCGGCAGCTGGTTCAACGCCTTTGCGGCAAACGAGAACGGCGCGCAAGGGCTGGCACCGCAGGCGCGCGAGGAAATCTCCAGGCTCGACGATGCCCTCTATACCCTGTGGAACCTTGGCGACAATGTCATCCTCGCCTGGACCTTCAAGGCCCAGGAGCTGCGCTTCCTTTCCGTCCGGCACTACGCCATTCCCGAATCCATCCACGCGGAAACACCGCCGCGGGAAGGCATGACGGACACCGTGAAATTCATCAATGGCATCCTGTCCGGACCGAAGTTCCTGGTGCCGGAGATGTTCGACCGGGTGTGCAGCGTGTTCGACGCCGCCGCGGAAGTCGTCAACGTGGGTTTCCGTATCGAATACGACCTGGACATCGAACTGATCAGCAGCCTGGTGCGGCGTTACAGCGTATCGCTGGTTCGCGGCCGGGCCGTCGTGCTGCTCGACGCAGTGGAATTCTCGCTGCGGTCGCCGCTGGACCAGATGGCCATGCTCAACAGCCTGGCCTACTCGGTGAATTCCGCTTACGGGCAGCTGATGCAGAAGGACATCAAGATCAATTTCGCCCGCACCACCACAGGCGATGGCTTCTACATCTGGAACCGGGCGACAACGCCCGAGGCGAACATCGAGTTGTACAAGCTGATGATGATGGTGCTGGCCGACAATGCCGTGGCGCAACGCAAGGCACGCAGTTCCTGGGTGCCGAAATTGCGCGCCGCCTTTCACATCGGCGAACACTACGAATTCCATCAGGTCGAAGGGCTGAACCCGACCACCTTCAGCTACATCGTCGGCCAGGTCACCATCGACCTGTCGCGCATGATAGAGGGCGCCCTGCCCGGCCAGATCCTGCTCGGTGACTTCAGCATCGAACTGACCGAGGAGAAGACGCGGCGCAAGATTCGCTACGACACGCTGAATTTTGTCGAGAATACCGCGGCGACCCTCGACCAGCTGCATGGCCTGAACATTTCCGGCGGAAGCATCGACAACATCCGTTGCTATCTCACGGGAAATAGCCTGGGCCGCGGCCGCTACATGGTCAACCGCTATCACATCGTCGACAAGCACAGCACGACGCGGACCGTCTACAACGCCAAGATCAACATCCATCGCGAAAATGCCGAGCCGATTTTCCTCGGCATCCAGACCGAAGATCTGCGGGCCTTCCCGGCCGTCAGGGTGGAATCGCTGAACCGCGATGGGGAGCAGACGGGGTCGTTCTTTGTAAGGCCGTGATCACGGCCGTGACTGGTGATTGGTAACTGGTAATTGGTGATTAGCTTTAAAGCCTCGTACTAACCAATCACCAATTACCGGCGCCGCACTATCGTGCGGGCGCCAGCGAGCGAATGAAATTCATCACGTCCCAGATCTCATTCTCGCTCAGCGTGGACTTGAAAGCCGGCATCATCTTGACGCCGTTGATAATGCGATAGGCGACGACCCCGTCCGGAAAAATCGGGGGCGGGGCAATCTTGCTGAGGTCGTCCGGGCGTTGCGCAAAGGCTGCCGCGGCCACGCCGTCACCGCGCCCCTCTGCCCCGTGGCACACGGCACAATTCTTCTGGAATAACTGGCGTCCCCTGGCGATCGAGTCCGCCGAGCCCGGAATCGGGTTACGCAGGAAGGCGGAGCGCAGCAGGTCGGCGTAAAAAACCGCGGAGGCGACGCACAAGACGGCCACCACAGTCAGGAACCATCGAAACATCGTCCGTTTGCGCATAATCCGGCAGGCCGAGATGACCGCGTACGCTAGCATGCATGCGGATCGGCGACAATGCTTGCTGTCCGGGGTCGCGTGCCATCCCGCATGGTCCCGGGGACTTTGGACAACCATTCCGAATCGCAAGCCAAGGAGCGGGCGCGATAAAGGCGGGAGGATAAAACGCCTTTATCGGTGATTATGATTAATGATGCAGGCAAACTCCGGAGAAGAATTTGATCGAATCGTTGCTGCTCGCCGTGACCCACGTGACGACCACGCTGAACGGGGCGGAGATAACCAATGCGACCGGGTTCTTCTTCGAACGCGACCACCGCTTGTATCTGGTAACGGCGCGTCCCGTCTTGCGGGACGAAGAAAGCGGTCACTATCCGGACGGCCTGCTCATCGAACTCCATGTGGACCCGGCCAACGCGGTAGAAGTCACGCGGCTTTCCATCCCGTTGTTCAGGAACGCCGTGCCGCTCTGGCGCGAGGGATCCGATTCCGCGGGCGAGGTCGACGTCGCGGTCGTCGAGCTGGATCGCTCCGTCCTGCCGGCCACGCTTTCCCTGGCCGTGTTTAAGCCCGACCACCTCGTCAGCCAATACGATGAAATCGAGGTCGGCACTTCCATCCTCATCGTCGGCTTTCCGCTGGGATTCCACGATGCCCTGCACCATCTGCCGGTCGCGCGGCAGGCGATCGTCGCTTCGTCTTTCGGCCTGCGTTTCCAGGGCGAGGGCTATTTCCTGACCGACGCGCGCATGCACCGGGGGGCAAGCGGCGCGCCGGTGGTTGCCCGATCTCCTTCGCCCGGCTCCGGCCGCGCGGACATGCCATGGCGACTGCTCGGCGTTCATACTTCGCGCATGGATGTGAACAATCGCGATGTGTCGGAGGACGAAAGGCTCAATCTCAACTGCGCCTGGTACTCCGACATCATCCTGTCGTTGACCGAACCTGGCGCAGGATCCGATTCGTCATTGGCGGAGAAGAAATCATGAAGTCCGTGACACTTCCATCCGGGGAAAAGGTGCCCGCGCTCGGCATGGGCACCTGGAACATGGGCGACTCACGCGCTGCCCGCGCGGAAGAAATCGAAACGCTACGCCTCGGGCTCGACCTCGGCCTGAAGCTCATCGATACCGCGGAAATGTACGGCGAGGGCAAGTCCGAGGACATGGTCGGCGAAGCGATTGCCGGCCGGCGCGACGAGGTTTTTCTGGTCAGCAAGGTCTATCCGCACAACGCTTCGCGCAAAGGCGTCGCCGCCGCCTGCGAGCGCAGCCTCAAGCGCCTGCGCACCGACCGGCTCGATCTCTACCTGCTGCATTGGCGCGGCGGCGTACCCTTCGCCGAAACCATCGATGCTTTCGAATCGCTCAGGAAGGCGGGCAAGATCCGCCACTTCGGGGTCAGCAACCTCGATCTCGACGACATGCAGGAATGGCTGTCGACCGCCGGCGGAGCCGCAGTCGCCACCAACCAGTTGCTCTACAACCTGACCCGGCGCGGCATCGAATGGAATCTGCTGCCATGGATGCGCGAACATCGCATTCCGGTCATGGCTTATTCCCCCATCGAGCAGGCGAAGCTCGTGCGTAGCTCGAAGCTGGCGGATTTCGCGAAGCGCCACGGCATGACGCCCGCGCAGGCTGCGCTGGCCTGGCTGCTGGCCAAAGACGAGGTGATCGCGATTCCGAAGACCGCGCGGCGCGAACGCGTGCGCGAAAATGCCGGCGCGCTCGAACACAAGCTCTCTCCGGAACAAATCGTGGAACTCGACCGGCTGTTCCCTCCGCCGAAAAAATCTATCCCGCTGGAAATGCTCTAGCGGGATAGACCAGGGGAAAGAGAAAAGGGAACTTTCTACGGCAAGGGGAAGTCAGTTATCGTGCCTTCCTCGCGGGGAGAAGAAATGAAAAGCGCTTACTTCGTATGGAGCTTCGGTGAATTCACTGTGATTTTCTAGGGCATCGCCAAGTTCAACTTTCCACAATGAAACAGAATTCTTGCCCGGTAGTTTGTGAAGTTGCGA
>JAYVMZ010000238.1:0-2597 GCA_043758735.1 Betaproteobacteria bacterium | reverse complement strand
CAGTACCGTAACATTGTGGCTCTTGTGTAGGTATTCGCTCACCCCCTCAGTCTAACGAACGCCGCAAGCGGCGGGGAATTAGACCCGGAGAGATTAAGGTGCGCGCCGACACTGGCGCCGTGCGGCGGATTGGCGAAGGGTAGCAGTGACGGCGCCGCAGACTTCGTCGCGGGGACGAGCAACGAAGGGTGCGATCGGCCCTCTTGCGTTAAGGGCGGGTCGGCCGTCTATCTACGTGCTTGGATGTCAATCCGTCCAGGAAGGTTCAACATTCGCCGCGAATGTCGGTTTGCGGGGGTTCGATACTGATTGCATCGCGCCGTGCATAAATTTGGATGCCACACAGACGCGGCCTGTCCTTCTATTCATGAACATCAGCGCTGGCCCGTGCGGGTCACCCGCCAGCGCGCCTGACGGTCCAGCCTTGACCGGCCAGTAATTCGATCACCCGTTCGCGGTGATCGCCCTGCACTTCAATCACGCCGTCTTTCGTTGTGCCACCGGCGCCGCACGCCGTTTTGAGTTTTCCGCCGAGCACAACCAGCGCGGCGGGATCCAGCGCCAGTCCCCTGATCACGGTCACCGCTTTTCCATTGCGGCCTTTGGTCTCCCGGGACACCCGTACGACGCCATCCGAAACCGGAGCCGATGGCCTCTTGCCACAGGCACATTGGCCAATCGGTTGGCGGCACCCGGGACACATCCTGCCGCTCGCGGTGGAGTAAACGATCCCGTCGCTTTTCTTGCCGGACTTCATCATCAGAGGCCAATCCCTTCGCATTGCTCGATCCATCCCGGAGGCGGACGCCTGCTATGTGACCCGGCGCACATGCCGCCACCACAGACAAAGCGGATACTGCCGGCTGCAGGAAAACCATGGCCATTTTCCTGATCGACAGGGCTTTCCCACGTTCCTCCCGCAAGTTCCAACTCGTAATCCGGCTCCAGAACCCATTTCATGTTTCGTCTGGCGGCGGGGCACGGCTGCGAGCAAACCCAATTCTGAGGCATCCGGCCGCGATACCGGATGCCTCCGGCAATGATCCCTCGTGTTGACAATCCGTATGACAGACCATGAAGAACACGCCTTTTGAATTCACGTTGCCGCTGCTTCCAGTGCTCAGTGCGCGCCGCCATCCCGCCAATCGACGACACCGAAACCGTCGTTGCCCAGGTAGGTATAGAAGAGGCCGACCGTTGCGCTGCTCTGGACTACATTGCCAAGATCGGAAGCGGACGTATCGCGGCGCGATAACAGGTAGCGGATGGCAACCGCGTGTTGCTTGTGAACGCGCACGGTAAGCGCCGCATCCGTGCGAATGATGTTGTCGTGCCCGGATCGACCGGTCCCGCCCAAGCGGCTCACGAAATTTTCGCGCGTGGTTGTATCGAGCGAAACCCTGTCGCCGAAAATGGCGCGAAACGCGATCAAGGCCTGCGGGGCGACGCCGAAGTTATAGTCGTTTTCTGCGGTGCCGTGAACGGTTCCCACGGCGCCGTAGCCGGCCCCCGCAAGGACGCTGCCTTGAAGCGCGATTGTCCGGGATAGCCACCATTGCGCGGTCGTGCCCAGCGACAGCGCGGTAGTGGAGACTCGAAAAATCTGAGGCTCGATATAGTCATAGCTGCCGTACAGTCCCCACACGCCCCGATAATTTTTTCCGGCCGCGTAATCGGTTCCGACCAGCAAGCCGCGGGTCATCAGGTTTTCGACGCCGTTCGCACTCGAGGCGGTAATCTTGAACGTGAAGTAATCGAATGGCCGGTCATAGCTGTAGCCGGGCTTTCCCGGCAGCCCGTAGTCCAGGGAAAAATCCGCGATCTCCTCAGTATGCTGGAGGGTAGTCGACGCGCCTGATTTGTGCTGCGTATTGGTAGCGACGCCAAGCGCCAGCCGACCGTAATAAACCGGGTCGTGGCTCGAGAAGATATGGTCGAACCGGTCGCCGAAGGCGAGACGGTTCAGGCCTGTGGGCGGAGAAACTGCCGCGGCGAATACCTCGCGCCAGAAACCCGACATGGTTGTCTGGTCGAGAACCAGATTCGACATTCGGAACAACGCTTCACCCAGAAATGCGCCGCCAAAGCCGGTCGTGATCTGGTCATTGAACGAGGGCGGGGTGGTCTCACCGGCGATTTCCCACATTGCGCTGCCGGCCACCGTATAACCCATCGACTCCCAGAAATCGAGGCCCGCGGATCTGGCGAATCCGTAGTACATCGATCCTTGGTACGGATGGCCGAGCTGGTTCACCGTGAACGGATCGGTGTCGGTGCGCCAGCCGCTGCGCAGGTTATGCCTGATGGACGAGAGATTGCTTTTGTACTCGTTACCGATGACGTGGCGGTTGATCTCATTCAGCAGGAAGTCGAACCCGACGATTTCGCCCGCCGGAATCCAATAACTTTTTCGTGCTTCGATGTCCTGCAGGAAGTCATTCCTTGAACTCCCGATGGAGGGCAGCTCCGCATTCTGCCGCCGGGCCGTCGATGAATTCGGGAGCTTCGGTGAATTCACTGTGATTTTCTAGGGCATCGCCAAGTTCAACTTTCCACAATGAAACAGAATTCTTGCCCGGTAGTTTGTGAAGTTGCGA
>JAYVMZ010000237.1:0-2350 GCA_043758735.1 Betaproteobacteria bacterium | reverse complement strand
CCCGGTGCGGGTTTCCAGTCGTAGCGCCATTTCACGACTGGCGGCAGCGACATGAGGATGGATTCGGTGCGGCCGCCGGACTGCAGGCCGAACAGCGTGCCGCGATCGTAGACCAGGTTAAATTCGACGTAACGGCCGCGCCGGTAGGCTTGGAACTCGCGCTCGGCCTCGCCGAAAGGCAAACCCCGTCGGCGTTCGACGATCGGCACATAGGCGTCAATCAGGTGGTCGCCCACGCTGCGCACCAGCGCGAAGCAGGTGTCGAAGTCGGGCTCCGACAGGTCATCGAAGAATATGCCACCGACGCCGCGCGGCTCCTTGCGATGCTTGAGATAGAAATACTCGTCGCACCATTTCTTGAACCGCGCATGTACGTCCGCGCCGAACGGCGCGAGGGCCTCGCGACACGTGCGGTGGAAGTGAACGGCGTCTTCCTCGAAGCCGTAATAAGGCGTCAGGTCCATCCCGCCGCCGAACCAGGCGACGGGCTCGGCACCGGATTTTTGTGCTACGAAAAACCGCACATTCATGTGCACGGTGGGGACGTAAGGATTGCGCGGATGCATGACCAGGGAGACGCCCATCGCCTGAAACGACCGGCCGGCGAGTTCGGGGCGTGTCGCCGTGGCCGAGGCCGGCAACGCGTTGCCCGTGACATGGGAAAAGTTGACGCCGCCGCGTTCGAACAGATTGCCGTCTTCGATCAGGCAGCTGATACCGCCGCCGCCTTCGGGCCGGGTCCACTCATCGCGGCGAAACGCACTGCCGTCGAGTTCTGCCAGCCGGCCGATGATCCAGCCCTGCAGGTCCGTCAGGTAATCCTTGACCAGCCCGGTATCCATTTCCTACAGCGTGCTTTTTTTTGCCTCGATGGCACGGAAGCCGATGTCGCGGCGCATCTGGCTTCCCGCGAAACGGATGCCTTCGGCAATCTCGTAAGCCCGTCGTTGTGCGACGCGCACGGTGTCGCCGAGGGCGGTCACGCACAACACGCGACCGCCGCTGGTCCGTACTTTTCCGTCTTCGAGCGAAGTTCCGGCATGAAAGACGTGGAAGTCGTCGCCATCCCGCGGCAGCCCGGTGATCTCGTCGCCTTTGCGCGGATCCTCGGGATAACCGGCGGCAGCCATGACGGCGCCAAGCGCGACGCGGCGATCCCATTGCGCGTCGATGGTATGCAGCGCGCCGTCGGCTGCGCGCTCGATCAGGGTGAACAAATCGCTTTTCAGGCGCATCATGATCGGCTGCGTCTCCGGATCGCCCATGCGGCAGTTGAATTCCAGCGTCTTCGTGCCGCCATCGGGTTTGATCATCAGGCCGGCATAGAGGAATCCGGTATAGGGGTTGCCCTCTTTTTCCATCCCCTGGATCACGGGCTGGATCACTTCGCGCATTACGCGGGCATGAATGGACGGCGTGAGCACGGGCGCCGGCGAGTAAGCCCCCATGCCCCCGGTATTCGGACCCTTGTCCCCATCCAGCAGGCGCTTGTGGTCCTGGCTGGAGGCAAGCGGCAGTACGTGCTTGCCGTCGATCATGACGATGAAGCTCGCCTCTTCGCCTTCGAGGAATTCCTCAATGACGACGCGCGCGCCCGCCGCGCCCATCTTGTTGTCTACCAGCATCATCTCGATCGCCGCGTGGGCTTCATCCAGCGCCATCGCCACCACGACGCCTTTGCCCGCGGCCAGGCCGTCGGCCTTGATCACGATCGGCGCGCCTTGCTGCGCGACGTAGTCGTGTGCCGCCTTTGCGTCAGTGAACGTCGCATACGCAGCGGTCGGAATGCCGTGCCGGACCATGAAAGCCTTGGCGAAATCCTTCGATGCTTCGAGTTGCGCGGCCGCGCGCGTGGGACCGAAAATCTTCAGGCCGGCCGCACGAAACGCATCGACAATGCCGGCCGACAGGGGCGCTTCCGGGCCGACCACGGTCAGTGCGATCGCTTCCTTGCGGGCGAATGCGACCAGGTCGGGGATAGCCGTGAGCGGCAGATTGAACAGTCCGTCTTCACGCGCCGTGCCGGCGTTGCCCGGCGCAACGTAGACGCGGCCGATGCGCGGCGACTGTGCGAGCCGCCACGCCAGTGCGTGCTCGCGACCACCGCTACCAATTACCAGTAGATTCATTGGTCAGGTTCCGGAGATAAATTGACGGCTCAGAATTCTCTAGTGGCGGAAATGACGCACGCCGGTTAGCACCATGGCAACGCCATGCTCGTCGGCAGCGGCGATGACTTCCTCGTCGCGCACGCTGCCACCGGGCTGAATGACGGCCGTCGCGCCCGCCTTCGCCACCACGTCAACGCCGTCGCGAAACGGAAAGAAGGCGTCAGAAGCGACGACTGAGC
>JAYVMZ010000236.1:0-11725 GCA_043758735.1 Betaproteobacteria bacterium | reverse complement strand
ACCTGCTCGGGCGGGTACACGCGCGCCAGCAGGCTCGCGCTGAGGTAGTCGCTCAGCCGGGCACCGGCTCCCAATACCGCCTTGGTTCGCGCCATGACAGTGACTTGCTCCGCAACGGGAATGAGCGGATCATGGCAGAAATCTATCTAAACGAACAGTATTTGGACCTGACCCCATTCTTGGCTTCCGACATTACAACGGCCTGACGTGGTCCGACTCCCGAAATCTCTGGCCTTCGCCGTCGCGCTGCTCGCGGCGCCGTGCAGGCACGGTGCCCGATTCGAGAGCCGCGGCAGGGGTTGTGAATGCGGTGGACATGCTGAAGGGCCTCTTACTCTCGACCGTCGGCGACGGCGTGCGCAGCCGCCTTGCGTCCGGACAACTTCAGGCTGAGCAGGACGGACAGCGCGATGATGCTGCCGACGATCGCCAGCGACCACTGCACCGGCATGTGGAGCCACGGCATCGCCAGCATCTTGCCGCCGATGAACACCAGCACGATGGCAAGGCCGTACTTCAGCAGGTGGAAGCGGTCGGCCATGTCGGCCAGCAGGAAGTACAGCGCGCGCAGACCCATGATGGCGAAGATGTTCGACGTAAAGACGATGAAGGGATCGGTCGTTACGGCGAAGATCGCCGGAATGCTGTCCACAGCGAACACCAGGTCGCTGGCTTCGATCAGCACCAGCACCAGGAACATCGGCGTCGCATACAGCAGGCCCTGCTGGCGCACGAAGAACGACTGGCCGTGGAAGCCGGGCGTGATGCGCATGTGTCCGCGCAGCCAGCGCAATAGCGGGTTGCGTTCCAGGTCGGGCTCCTTTTCGGCGAAAATCAGCATCTTGATGCCGGTGAGGACCAGAAAGGCACCGAACACGTACAGGACCCAGGCGAACTCCTGCACCAGCCACACGCCGGCCAGGATCATGACGGTACGCATGACGATCGCTCCCAGCACGCCGTACAGCAGCACGCGCCGCTGCAATTCGGGTGGCACGGCGAAGTAAGTGAAGATCATCACGAACACGAACATGTTGTCCACCGACAGCGACTGTTCGATCAAGTAGCCGGTGACGAACTCCAGCGCCTTGCGGTTCGCGACCTCGCGGCCGACGCTGCCGTCGAGGTACCACCACAGCAGCGCACCAAAGGCGAGAGCCAGCGTCACCCAGGCGACCACCCAGGCCGACGCCTCCTTGACCGACACCCGGTGCGCCTTCTTGCCGCCGAGCACGAACAGGTCGAGTGCCAGCATGGCCAGCACGAAGGCGATGAAGCAAGCCCACATCGGGGCGGTTGCGAAACTGTCGATGCTTTGCACGATCAAGCCTCAAGCACTGGCGCTGCGCGCCAGCGCATTGATGCGCTGAGTGATTGGCGGGTGGCTCGAGAACAGGGCCATCCAGCCCGGACGGCCGTTGATGCCGGCCGTCGCCACGGTCTTCGGCAGTTCGCCCGCATCCATGCCGCCCAGACGTCGCAGCGCGGCCATCATCGGTTGCGCCGAACCGAGCAACTGCGCGGCACCTGCGTCAGCGCGGAACTCGCGCTGGCGCGAGAAGTACATGACGATCATGCTGGCGAGGAACCCGAAGGCGATGTCGCACACCACCACCGTGATCATGTAGGCGATGCCCGGTCCGTGCGAGTCCTGGCTACCCCGGCGCAGCATGCTGTCCACCAGCCAGCCAACGACGCGCGCCAGGAAGATGACGAAGGTGTTCACCACGCCCTGGATCAAGGTCAGGGTCACCATGTCGCCGTTGGCAACGTGGGCGACCTCGTGCGCCAGCACCGCTTCGGCTTCCTCGCGCGTCATGCTCTGCAGCAGGCCGGTCGAGACCGCCACCAGCGCGTTCTTGCGACTCGGCCCGGTTGCAAACGCATTGGGTTCGCCCTCGTAGATCGCCACCTGCGGCATCGGCAGGTTCGCCGTCAACGCCAGCCTGCGCACCGTCTCGACCAGCCAGACCTCGGTCGGGTTCTGGGGCGTCTCGATAACCTTCGCGCCGGTTGACCACTTGGCGATGATCTTAGACATCCACAGCGAGATGAACGCACCGCCAAAGCCCATCAGCATCGCGAACATCAGCAACCGCCAGATATCGAGACCGGCATCGGCGAAGAAATGGTGGGCACCGGTGAGCGTGCTGACGGCACCCAGGACCAGCAGGATGGCGAGGTTGGTACCGATTAACAGGAGCGTGCGTTTCATGTCAGGGTCTGTGTGAGTGGTGCCGACTTCAGTCGTCGCTGTTCTCGAAGCCCAGCCACTGCAGCGGGCTCGTGAACGGGTTGAAAATGGCCACGAACGGCGTGACCGTGGCCATCACGTAAATGGTCTCGCCTCCGCTAATGATGTTGCACGGAGCTGGCGCGCTCAATGAATTCTTCATTCAACGCGCTACTTCACGTCTTGCGATGCGTCCTTCCCATTCACCGGCAGGCCACGCGCTTGCTTGCTTTCCTCCGCTTGCGTCATCTGCGGCACTTTCCCCAAGTATCCGATTTTCGCGAGGTATCCGATGCCAAAGGCAGTAGTGATAAATAGAACGGTGAGCAAGATCAATATGTGGGTCTGGGACATGGTTGCTTTCTCCGGTTGATTCGTGGGGCCAAACAGGCCGCCTTTGAACAAAAGATCGGCCGGCGCGCGATCCGCGCAAAGAAAAAAATGGAATTTTTGTTTCTCGATTCATGTTTACTGTTTCAGTCGTCGCTATTCATGAAACCGAGCAAGTGAAGAAGGCTCGTGAACAGGTTGAAGATGGCCACGAACAGCGTGAGCGTGGCCATCACGTAATTGGTCTCGCCACCGCGGATGATGTTGCTGGTTTCGTACAGGATCAGCCCGGACATCAGCAGCATGAACATGGCCGAGACCGCCAGCGAGAGCGCGGGTATCTGGAAGAAGATCGCTCCCAGTCCAGCCAGGAAGGCCGTCAGGATACCGACCATCAGAAAGCCGCCCATGAAGCTGAAATCCTTGCGCGTCGCCCGCGCATAGCCCGATAGCCCCACGAAGATCGCAGCGGTCGCGCCCATTGCCGTCATCACCGTCTGCACGCCGTTGGGCAGGCCAAGATAGGCGTTGAGAATCGGCCCCAGGGTGTAGCCCATGAAGCCGGTGAGGGAAAAAACGAAAACGATCCCCAAGCCGCTGTTGCGGAACTTGGTCGTCAGGAACAGCAGTCCGAAGTACCCTACCAGAGTAACAATCAGCCCCGGGTGAGGCACCTTCAGGACCATGGCGGCCCCGGCGGTAAGCGCGCTAAACAACAGGGTGAGCGACAGCAGCATGTAGGTGTTGCGCACCACCCTGTTTGAGAGAGCGGTTTCAACTGGAAGATCGGCGCTGGTGGCGGCGCGGATCAACTGGGTCTGGTTGCGCGAATTCATTTGCGTGCCTCCTGTTTCGTTGAAGAAGTAGGCTGGTCCGGCTCGGCCGGAACTGCCGGTTCGAGGAACTCTGGTTCGGCGGGCAGATGTTCGTGGCTGCGCGCCAGGCGGCGCGCGACACTCCGCCCGGTGCGGTCGGCCGCACGGTCGATGGCAAAGTAAAGATCAGCCTCGGTATCCTCGATCACCAACGCGGCAAGCCCGTTTATCGTCACCTGGATGCGGCAGCGTTTGTCAATCCCGCCGCGTGGGCCATTGACGTCAGAAAGTCGCACCGTCACTCGCCGGATGTGACCCTCCGCGCGGGCCAAGGCGAACTTCAGACGGCGCCCCGTATATTCGCGCAAGGCATCGGTGAGCACGAAACCGCGCGACTGCATCTCGAACTGCTTCTCGAACCGCATAGTGCCCGTCTCCTCTTTGCGTTGAACGCACGCACCATAGCGCTGAGACGATTTCACGACAATACGTATATAATGTGCGATCTCTTCGAAAAAACCGAATGAACTTCAGCCAATGAGTTTGCTGAACTTCAAGCACCTGCGCTATTTCTGGGTGGTCGCCAAGGCAGGCGGCATCACACGCGCCAGCGAGCGTCTTCACGTCACTCCACAGACGATCAGCGGGCAAATCAGCCTGTTCGAGCAACTGCTGGGCTACAAGCTCTTCGCTCGCGTCGGCCGCCGTCTTGAACTCACCGATGCTGGACGAACGGTATTGAGTTATGCCGACGAGATCTTCACACTGGGCGAGGAACTGGAAGGCGTCCTGCGAAGCCCCGTTCAAGATCGCCCTCTGCAGTTCAGCGTAGGTATCGCAGATGCCGTGCCGAAGGTCGTCGCCTACCAGCTGCTGGAGCCGGCGTTGCGGCTGCCGGAGCCGCTGCGTATCGGCTGCCGCGAGGGAAAGCTTGCCGGCCTCCTCGCGGAGCTGGCGATGCACCGGCTCGACATCGTGATCGCCGACCGGCCCATGCCTTCCGCGGTCAACGTCAAGGGTTTCAACCACCTGCTCGGGGAATGCGGCGTCACGTTCTTCGCCACCGCAAAACTGGCGCGAAAACACAAAGGCCCGTTCCCGGGCCTGCTGGACGGGGCGCCGCTGCTTCTGCCGGGCGAGGATGCGGCGGTGCGGTCGAGGCTTACTAGCTGGTTCGACGCGCAACGGATTCGGCCCCGCATCATCGGCGAATTCGACGACGGCGCTTTGCTGAAGGCGTTCGGCCGAGCAGGTACGGGCATCTTCGCGGCGCCCTCGGCGATCGCCGAGCAAGTGCGCCGGCAGTACGGCGTTGTCGCGATCGGCCGCACCGATGCGGTGACTGAGGCGTTCTACGCGATTTCGGTAGTGCGCCGGCTTACGCACCCCGCGGTGGTCGCCATCACCTCGGCTGCGCGCAAGGGAATGTTTCGCCGCCGCGGCGCTTAAACTACACGAGGGAACTGCACCAATTTTTCCTGATGCTGGCGGTCCACCGCCCCCATTCGCCCTCAGGTGGTTCTACGCGAATCAAAATTAACGGTAGGTTCGAATTGGTCAGGCTTTTTAGGGAGATAACGGGGTCTACCATCGAATCTGACCCGATTTATTCCTGGAGTGTTTCACCTGACCCCGCGTTCCGCATTGCGCTGGTGCGGTGAGCTTTTTCTCGCACCGAAAGTTTCCACCCTCTAACGGCCTGCTTCACGTGGGAACGATATATCGACGGCATTTGTTGACAGGCCCGAGAGGCGGTTGCAGGATGCACGTTCGACTTTCATGCAGGAATTACCCTTGGGGGAAATCATGACCGAGAGCAAATCCAATGCGTCAAGACTGATCAATTCCGCTGTGAAATCCATCGTTGCAACGCTCGGCATTGTCGGAGCAATTGCGCTGGCTGTGGCGCCCGGACAAGCTGCGGAACCGATCGCCAAGAACGTGGCGGCAAAGAGTCCGTGGGGTCCCGCCGATGAAATCGGCACCCTCAACATGATGACTGACGCCACGCGATTCGACGTCCTCAAGCACGTCGCCGGCGGCAAAGTCTACGACCTGGGCGTGGACCTCTTTGGCGGGATGCCGATCTGCTGTGGCGCCTTCGGGGACCCGACCTTCCAGATCTTCCTGACGCACGCACCCACTCGTGGGGATTTCGACAAGGAGCTTTTGTCCTACTCCGGTGATGGCGTCAACATGTATACCCACACCGGCACGCATATCGACGCCCTCAATCACTTCGGCCTGCACGGAAAGATCTGGAATGAATTCAGCGCCGACAAGGATCTTGGCGTGCGTGGATGGACCAAGGCAGGCGTGGACAAATATCCGCCGATCATCGCCCGCGGCGTGCTCATCGACGTGGCCAAGTACAAAAACATGGCCCACCTGCCCTCCTCCTATCCGATCACAGTGGCCGATCTGAAGGGCGCACTGAAGAAGCAGGGTACGACGTTGCAATCAGGCGATGTCGTCCTGGTGCGCACTGGAATGATGACCCTGTGGCCCGATCAAGCGAAGTACAGCCTGCTGGATGAGCCTGGTCTGAGTCTTGAAGCAGCGCAATGGTTGGTCGAAGGGAACAAGACCATGCTGCTCGGGAGCGACAACCTTGGCGTCGAGAGCCTTCCCTCGCCGAATCCGGATAACTTTGTTCCGGTCCACAGCTACCTGCTCGTCGAGCAAGGGGTTTCGCTCATGGAAGCAATGTGGCTGGAAGATTTATCCAAGGACCAGATATATGAGTTCCTGTTCATCACTTCCCCGCTGAAGTTCCGGGGCGGAACCGCGTCGCCCATCCGTCCGATAGCCATTTCCATTCAGCACAAATAAATACGCCCAGGCCGATGGCTGGAAGCGCGGCCTGGTCTTTTCGTATCCATTTCAAAGGCGATCTTCGGGTCGCCTTTTTTGTTGCCGAATAGTAGGAGACAGGCCACGTTTTTCCGGGTGCCTCAGTTAGCAGTCTGTCGCGGTCTACCCGGAGTTCCGCACTTCGCCTGCCGCCCGAGCGCGGCTGAGGAACAGTGGGGTCTGGCTTGGTAGGTTGCGTAAATAATGCAATATGCCAAGCCTGACCCGTTATCACGTTATCACCGCATGCTGCGGGTGATTGGCCTGAGGTTTCCCTGTAGCGGGCGGGTGTTAATCGCCCGTCGAACGCGTGGCCCGTCCGCTTACGATGTGCCAGACCAGCGCGACCGGTGCGCCGAGGCCGATGATCCAGTGCAGCGCGCTGACGACGGGGCGCGACTCCTCGTCGCTGTAGTACAACACATACCCCGAAACGATCAGCAGCGTGATGATCGCAATGACGACGCTGCCGGCCAACCGGTTCTTGCGCTGATGCCAGCCGACGGGCACATGAACCGGCAGTAGGGATCCGGCAATGACGAGCATGAGTACCGCGAAGGTGCCATGCAGGCGCAGCCACCACTCCTCCATCGGATGCGGGGGTTCGCCGAACTCCCCATGTTCCCGCAGGAAGAAGCGGTAGACCAGCCAGAGCGCACCGGTGGCGAACAGCGCGGCGCCGCTCCAGTACACCCAGTGTCGATGACCTCGAGAAAGTCGCATCGTCTTCCTGCGAGAAGTGATTTATTGCGGTACAGCGGCGCGTTTCAACGATCTACTCCCGACGTTGACCAGGTCGCCCTTGCTGCCGCCTTCGAATGCCATCAGATAGGTGAGCACGTCACCCTTTTCGAGCGTCGTGCATTCGCGATTCAACAGGAGCAGGCAGTTCAGCCTGAGGAACGTTTCGACGTATCGCGGATCGCTGAGACGCTTCGGATTCGCGGAAGGGGCGAAGGGCTCGATATGGCGCTTCTTGGCGTGCTTCGGATCGGGGTGCTCCCAATCGTTGATGACATGACAGGTGCGACAGGGGATGTCCGTTTGATGCGCAAGCACCGAGTAGCGCGCGTCCTTCAAATGGCACGACGAGCAACTCACCATGCCGGCACCTTTGACCGGATGCTTCTCGTTATAGAACGCTTCGCCGCGCTCCACAGAAAATCCGGCGAACGATGGATCCTGCGTGCGCGCCTGCGCCGTGTACACGGCCAAGACCTGCTGCGGCGTTTCCGCCCGTGCAGCGCTCGCAATGAGATGACCACCCACCAATACCAAAGACGCGAGTACCAGGCTTCTGAGCATCTTCTCCTCCGATTGCTTGTTATTGTCGTTGGAGCCGCACTTACCAGCATACGCCATGGCGAACCAGCCCGGCGAATCTCGCCAGCCGGGCCGGACTGTGATTTTAGCTCGGGATTGGGCGGCATTGTTCCTGATGTACCGCGGCGCCCGCGCGATTGGAAACAACAGGGACAAAAGGCCACGCCCTTTTCTGCTTTCCCGAAAGAAAGCGGTCGGGCTTGTTAGGTTGCATAAATAACGCAATATGCGAAGCCTCACGCGTCGCTTCTATTTGTTTCCGCGGCTGGATTTATCTCTGTGCCGGATGCTTCGGCCACGGGCAGATCATCAACCGGGATTTTCCGGATCCACCAGGTTCGCCAGCTGCGCCAGGGTCCGACATCGGCGACATCGGCGACATCAGGGTCATCAGCGCGTCACCGGCGGCAATCGCGCGCGGCGGCGGCAATCAGGGAATCCATAACGACAGGCTAATACGTCGCGCCGATTTTGCGTTGCGCTACTTCAGCCAGTACTCCATTGCGTGGCCGATGGTCACCATACGAGCAACCTGGGTCGGGCTGTGGACGTAGCCCGTGATGGTATCGCGAGCCAATCGGGACATTTCAAATTCTGCAGGCCGCATGTGCGCCATGCGCGCCCCTTCTTCGACCGCCAGCGCCGCCACTTGCGCGCTTGCCGCGGCTATCGTTCCGCGTGACTGCAACGGTGCGAACGCGGCGTGGACAATCGCAAGCAGACCGGGCCAATGTGCCAGATGACGCCATAGCGTGGCCACTCCCGCGTCGATGCCCTGCGCCCCGAATGCGTTCACATGCCGCACCATGCTCCACGTATCGGCACTGATCGCCTCGCGCGAAAGAAGTGGGCGCAATGTCGGCCAACGCGGGGCGGTCGACGGCAACGCACTTGGCGCAGCACCCGCTGCCGGTGGCGTGATCAAGGCAGCGAGGGCAACAAGATTCATTCCGTTGGAGCGGTTGTAGGCCGCGACGATCGTACGGATGTCTTCCATGGCGCGTGTTCCGACGCCGGCACACGCGAGTTGCGTCGGAGCAAGCGGTTGCGGAAGCGGCAAGGCCGCGCGTGCAACGACCCGTGCAAGCGCCGGTTCGGGCAACCCGCTCGCGTAGATGGGCTTGGTCAGATCCCATACCTGGCTCAGGCTTTCCCCCATGCCCGCCAGTCCGCGCCAGATCGACGTCACCAACGGAATGCCCATTGTCTCGCGAATATCGGCGAAGATGGCAGCGGTCTGTCCGCTGGCACTTTCTTCGTCTATCGCCGTAACCGGATCGTAGGAAAAGTCGGAAGGCATGAATCAACAACCCCGCCCCAAGGGGCGGGGTATGAAGTCAGAACTTCTGTCTAACGTTCGCGGCAAGCCGCGGGGAATTAGACCCCGAGAGATTGAACTTTCAACCCGCGGTCGGCAGTGTCGAACGTTACCGCATCGCGCCCAGTTCGCGCGCCAACTCCGGAAAGCCGTCGACGATGATGTCGTGATGTGTCGCCGGTTCAGGGTCCGGCGGCCCGCCGGTACCCCATTCGTCCGGCCTGCGCACGAATGCCGTCCTGAAGCCACACGCTTTCGCGGCATTCAAATCGAATTTGTGGCACGCCACCATGCAAATTTCCCTCGGATCGAGTTGCAGATACTTTGCGCAGGTCCGGTAAGCCTCGGGCAACAATTTGTACTTGCCAATGGCCTCGCAGGACACGACCGCGTCCCAATGCAGGCCGTTGCGCCGGGCTGTGTCTATGATGATGCGAAAGCTCAGGATCGTGAACGACACACAAAGGAATTTCTCGCGCAGCCTGGCAAGTGAAGCGGGAAAATCCGGCCAGCAATGCAGGCCGTGGATCGCGTCATGCCAGATGGTGTGACGCTCCTCCGCCGTGAACATCCCGAGCCGGTTGTCCGCGAGCAACTGGTCGAGCGTCTCGCGATGCACATCGTCGAAGTTCTTGGTCGCGGGCGCATGCTCGCCGTGGTTCAGTATGCCCTTGAGCGCGCGGCGCCGGAATTCGTTGGCGAGCCCCGCCCAATCCTGGGAGACGCCATGTCTGGTTCCGATCGAGGCGAGGGCACTGCGCAGCCCCGTATGCCAGTCGAGGATGGTGCCGCCCGTGTCGAAGGTCAGCGCTTTGATGTCGTTCGGGTTCATCGTTGTTAGTCTGCTGAATGTAGGCAATGGTAACTTGGCAAAGGTGACAGACTGCGATTGTTTACTCCATATCGAAGGTCGGACCACGCCAACGCCCTGAACTAAAAACTTAACTCCCAAGTATTGATTCGCTTTGAACACGATATGGGGTCTTGCCTTTTGCCTCCCCCTCCAGAGTAAAGGTCAGCACCAATGGGGGTCCAAGGGAAAATCACAACTGTGCGTGGCATACAATTCCCGGATTCATACAGGCACAGCGTGGTGCGACCCCGCATCCGACTTTCCAAACTCATAAACGATTTGCCGTTGTCGGCGCAGGGTTTGCGGATTTTCAACCGGCACGCTATCGGCGGGACAGGAAGGATTGCGATACCCGCCCCGCTCCAACGTGAGGTCATCGCCGGCGTCATTCCAAATGCCGCCGCGCACCGGGTGGAATTTCCAGAACAGATAACCCATTCTCCCGGCCGCTTCGACCAGCTCATCCGCATCGGGGACCTCGGATACCGCCGGCGACAACCCGTCGTGCAAAATCTCTGGCCGTCCAAAAACCATTTCGCATTCGAGCACTTCCGCAGCCGGCGCACCGGGTCGCAAAAAAGGCCGCGCTTCCGTGCGTCGGAGATTCCACGCGCCCAGCTCCCACGCCACTTCGATTACGGCGCAATCCAGATCCGTCACCCGGTCCCAGCGCTGGGTGAGCTGAAGACACGATGAAGGCACTGGCTCGTAACGGACGGTCTCACCGGACAGCGCATCGTCTTTCGGCGCAGGCACAGGCAGCGTGCGCTCGACGAAGCCATGCCAGTGCAGCGCGAGAACGATGGGCGTATTGCAACACGGCACCGCGGAAACGGTAATGCCCACCAGCGGCAGACGATTGCAGATCATTTGTGTTTCGATAGCATCGAGTAATTGCATGGCGCTAACCCCCGGGACAGGTCATTACTGCTCACGGGCATTTCGCCACAAACCTTGGAGCGCGTGTTGCTAGCACTCCGAGCGGTAGGATGCCAGGACTCAAGGCCTGGACGAAGGCCTGGACAGCGTATTGCCTCGGCCGGTTCGCACTGCTGCGGATAACAAACGCACAGCCGCAAAATCGCCCGAGAGGCAGGCATCCAGCTTGACTAGCGCCGGCAATTTGACTGCGAACAACGCAATGGAATGATCCCTTCGCATAGGACCTCGAAACAAGAACCTTTCAGGCGCTTATCGGGATATTTTTGCAGCCAGAACGCATGCTCCAGGAGGGGCGATTCAGCGCGTCAATGAGCGGTGTCTCGTTAGCTGTAAGACGTTTTGACGTTATAGCGTCGAGTCGCTATCATACGGGCTCGGAGGAAATGCATCATGAGCGAAGAGACTTCAAAACGTACCACTGTCTATTTTGAGCCGAAGCTGCATCAGGCTATTCGCCTGAAGGCGGCGCATATGCATCGATCCGTATCGGACATCGTTAACGACGCCGTGCGGTTGGCGCTGCGTGAAGATCAGGAGGACCTTGCGGCATTTGTGGATCGCGCTGCAGAGCCCGTGATGTCGTATGAAGCGCTGCTCAAGGACTTGAAGGCGCATGGCAAGCTATGAGTTGATATTCAGGAAGTCCGTTGCCAAGGACCTGAGAGTCTTTCCCAAGCAAGACGTAAAGCGAATAATGCAGCGCATCCGCGTGCTTGCAGATGACCCGCGACCGTCAGACTGCGAAAAGCTCTCGGGTCAGGAACGGTATCGGATCCGTCAGGGCGTATATCGAATTATTTATGAGATCGAAGACAGCAGACTTGTCGTGCTGGTCGTCAAGGTCGGGCATCGACGAGACGTTTACCGAAGCAGCTGATGGGTCGGATTCTGGTCGGACCACTGCAACACTTTGATCCGCCCAAATCAAGATCGCTTCGCGCGAGCGCACGCGTAAAATGTTTCAACCCGCCTCACACACAGAATTCAGGACACTTCCGGAAAGGCAAGTTCGAACAAATCCGCGTTTGGGTAAGTGAGGCCGCGAACCAGGATTATCC
>JAYVMZ010000235.1:0-2780 GCA_043758735.1 Betaproteobacteria bacterium | reverse complement strand
CCCGCCTGCAGTCCGTCGCGAAACAGGACGTGCTCATGTTGGAACGCTTCGATCGCGAATACGCAGAGGGAGGTTTTCTCCGGTTCGGGCTCGTCAGCGCGCTCACCCTGCTGGACTGCGGGGACAGTCATCTGGACAGGGAACGCTGGTCCTATTTGTTACTTGCGGACCAGCTGCGCCGCTGGTCGGAGAGGCCCGATGAAGATCGCATCGAGCTATTCCGGCGTATCGTTTTCAACGCCGCCGTTACGAACAATGACGACCATCCCCGCAATCACGCGGTGCTTCGCACTGCGCGCGGATGGCGCCTTACGCCCGCGTATGACCTGGTACCCGTGCCGCTTGTCAGCCTGGAACGCCGGGATCTCGCGATGACCGTCGGAGCCTACGGCCGCACGGCAAGCATCTACAACCTGCTTTCCCAATGCGACCGGTTCGGGTTGACCGCTGAGGCGGCCAGGAAGGAAATTGAGAATATCGTCACAATCGTTCGAATCTGGCCGGATCATTTCCGCGCATGCGGCGTGTCCGAAAAGGACGTCGACTACATTGCCCAGGCGTTCTTGCCTGAGTGTTTTTTCTTTGAAAAGCCCGTGGAAAATTGAGCGCATGCCGACCGCGCATCTACAAGACTGGCGCTCCAACTCATGATGTATCTACCTCGACGAAGCGATGATGGGAGCGCAGGTCGATGGTCAGCGCGCGGATCTGATCGCCAACATCGAGGGCAAGCTAAGTCAGAAGGTGGAGCGACGGGAACTGCTCGCGGTTCGCTGGACGCTGACGTGAGGCCCGGCCGTTGACCGCGATCGCGCGGGGTACTAAACTACGGCGGTTCCATAATGGTTCCAAGGAGTCTTCATGCTCAACCTGACACTCAAGAACATCCCGAAGGACCTTCATGCCCAGCTCAAGGAAAGCGCCGAACGCAACCGGCGCAGCTTGAACAGCGAGATCCTCGCCCGGCTCGAGAGCGATTTCTCCGCGCCGGTTGTAGATCGCGAAGCGCATGCGCGGGCGCTGCGGGAACTCGTCGCCCGCTTGCCCCGCGTCGACCATGGCAAAGTTGCCCGCTACAAACGCCAGGGCCGGGCGTGATCGTCGTCGACAGCAACGTCGTCGCGTACTACTGGGTCAACGGGCCGCTCACGAAGATCGCCCAGCGCGTGCAGGCCAAAGACCCGGAATGGCATGCGCCGATCCTTTGGCGATCGGAAATGCGCAGCGTACTGACAGGTTACATGCGAGATGGCAGCCTCAATGGCGCGCAAATAGCGCGTGTGATGGCTGCCGCCGAGGAGTCGTTCGCCGGACGCGAGCACATCGTATCGAGCGACAAGGTACTCCAGCTTGCCGGTGAAACAAGTCTTTCCGCCTACGACTGTGAGTTCGTCGTGTTGGCATCCACGCTCGGGGTCCCGCTGGTCACCGCGGACAAGGCCGTGTTGAAGGCATTCCCGGATCGAGCACTGACAATGGAGGCGTTTGCCGCGACGTAAGACGCGTAACCTCTGCTGGAGAGGAGCCGGCGATGGCCGAACCCACCGTAACTTGCCCCAACTGTAAGACCGAGATCAAGCTGACCGAGTCGCTCGCCGCGCCGCTGCTGGAAGCGACGCGCCGGGATTTCGAGAAACGCCTGAAGCAGAAGGACACCGATCTCGCCGCGACGATGAAGGAAGAAACAACGAAAATCGCGACCGAGGAGGCGCGCAAGGCCAGGCTCGCGCTCTCCAATGAACTCGAACAGAAAACCCGCGCCGTCGTCGACCTGGAGAAGAATCTTACCGAGAACAACGCCAAGCTCGCTGAAGCACAAAAGGCCCAGGCCGACCTCCTGCGCAAGCAGCGCGAACTCGACACCAAGCTGCGCGAAGCGGATCTGTCGGTTGAGAAGCGAGTCCAGGAGGGCCTCAATGCCACGCGCGAGGAGGCGCGCAAGGAAGTCGAGGGCGAACTGAAGCTCAAGGTAGCGGAGAAGGAACAGACCATCACCTCGATGCAGAAGCAGATCGAGGAACTCAAGCGCAGGGCCGAGCAGGGCTCGCAGCAGTTGCAAGGCGAAGTCATGGAACTCGAACTCGAAGGCCTCTTGCGCACGCGCTTCCCGCGCGACACGATCGAACCCGTCCCCAAGGGCGTCCACGGCGGCGACGTCCTGCACCGCGTCCTCGGCCCGATCGGCCAGGCCTGCGGCACCATCCTCTGGGAGTCCAAGCGCACCAAGGGCTGGAGCGACGGCTGGCTGGTGAAGCTGCGCGAGGATCAACGCGAGGCGAAGGCGGAAGTCGCCATCCTCTCCAGTGTGGCTTTGCCTAAGGCGGCGTAAATAAATAAAGGTACCAAGTAAGGATCACTTAGTCGTGGGCCTTATGACGTAGTTCCACTCACCGTGGAACTTATTGGGCTCGACGTTGACCCGCTTCATTTCTTCATCGCTCACTTTTCGCCCGATCGGGTATTTCCGGCGATCCAGTCGGCAGGTGACTTTCAGACCCTTCGCCGTAGTGGTTCTCGCGATCAGATTGACGATGGTTTCGTAGTCGCGCAACGGTTCGCCGCGCCAATTGGACGAGATGAAGGAAAATAGCCGGTGTTCAATCTTGTTCCATTTGCTGGTTCCGGGAGGGAAATGGCAAACCGAGAGGCTCAGCTCTGTTTGGTCGGCCAGTTTCTGCAGCTCGGACTTCCAAAGCCGTAACCGTGGGCCATTGCTCCCGCCGCCGTCCGCAGTAATCAGCACGCGGCTCGCATCCGGATAGAGCCGTCTGCCTTCAAAG
>JAYVMZ010000234.1:0-16398 GCA_043758735.1 Betaproteobacteria bacterium | reverse complement strand
TAAAAAAGCAAGGTAAGTCCTACCAAATGCTGCACCGAGACCACCAACTCGCGCTGTTCTGAAATACCCCGCGGCTTGCCGCGGGGTTGTTTATTTTTCGGGAGAGAGCATTCGGAATCTGCGGCACCGGACCGCATTGGCTTCGAGCGGGCCACGTATTACAAAGTCTGACTTGCACGTGCCTGTTCGCGATCCCGCGGACGCGCGGCGAGCGGCGCCAGGCGCGCATTTCACGCTGCAGCGCGTCAACGATTCGGTGCGCTCGGAAGCGGGCCGGGGCTGCTACACTACGGCGCCGGATTCGACGACCATCGGACGCGGCACGGCGGGGAGCAGCTCAACCCGAAGCTGCGCCGAACATAACAAGATACGAGGAGGAATGACAGTGGCCATAACTTTTTCCGCGGAGTTCGAAAAATCGACCTATGACAAGGTTGCATGGCGTCTGATTCCGTTTCTGTTCCTTTGTTATATCGTCGCCTTCCTGGACCGCGTCAACGTCGGCTTCGCCAAGCTGCAGATGGCGCCCGACCTGAAATTCAGCGACACCGTCTACGGCTTTGGCGCGGGCATCTTCTTCATCGGCTACTTCATCTTCGAAGTGCCGAGCAATGTGCTGCTCGAACGCATCGGAGCGCGTGTGTGGATCGCGCGCATCATGATTACCTGGGGACTCATTTCGTCCGCGTTTGTCTTCGTCCCAACTATTCACTGGGGCTCGATTGCGACGATGTTCAACTGCACCGATCCAGAGTTCAGTTTTTATTTTCTGCGCTTCCTGCTCGGTGTGGCCGAGGCCGGATTTTTCCCCGGCATCATCTTGTACCTGACCTACTGGTTCCCGGGTCCGCGCCGCACCAAGATGGTCGCGTTGTTCATGACTGCGGTCGCCGTCTCCAACGTGATCGGCTCGCCGTTATCCGGCGCCATCATGCAGTACATGGACGGCATCAACGACTGGAGGGGCTGGCAGTGGCTGTTTGTGCTGGAAGGATTGCCTTCCGTCGTCGTCGGTGCCCTGGTGATTGTTCTGCTGCCCAACGGCCCGAAGAAAGCCAAATGGCTGACACCCCAGGAACAGGACATGGTGGTCCAGCGCATCCAGGAGGAAGATGCCAGCAAGCAGGAACTCGGAACGCGTGCCCACTTTCTGGATGCTTTCAAGGATTACCGCGTCTGGGCGTTGGCAGTGGTCTATTTCTGTGGCGTGGTGTGTTTCTACGCCGTGAACTTCTGGATGCCCACCATCGTTCAGGAACTCGGCATTGCCAAGACGGATTTCCTGCTGGTCGGGCTGATCAGCATGATCCCCTGGGGTTTGGGAGCGGTGGCGATGGTCGTTTGGGGGGCCCATTCGGACCGCACCGGCGAGCGCCGCTGGCATGTAGCCGGCGGGCTGCTGGTCTGCATAGCGGGTCTCATCGGCCTGGCGGTCGTCGGCAAGAACGCCATACCGGCGATCATTGCACTGAGCCTGGTGACCGTTGGCACGCTGTCATTCGTGGTGACTTTCTGGTCGCTGCCCACCGCCTTCCTCTCCGGCACCGCTGCCGCCGCCGGCATCGCCTGGATCAATTCTGTCGGCAACCTGGGCGGGCACTTCGGTCCGGATCTCATTGGACGCATTCGCACGGCAACCGGCGGCGCCAACGAGGCGGCGTTCTATACCCTTGCGGGCGTGGCATTGCTCGGGGCCATCATCACTCTTGTGCTGCCGAAGACGCAGCCCAAAGTCGTCTCGCAGACGCAGCACTAGCACGCAATCAGGCAATGAACGAAGCCCGCCTCGGCGAGGCTTCGCTTTTTTTGAACCGTGGCTACATTTATTTGCCCGGACCGGACGAGCATCAGCCGTTCGCGCCCTTGAATGCCGGCAGCGAGTTGGCCGACTCCTTTCCCGGTAAACTGGCACTTCCCCGAGCCGTCGCAAGGTACAAGTTCGTTCTCATTCACATACATGACCAGCGAAAAATCACTTCCATCCTCCAGCGAGGGCCGTCAAGTCCCGGTAAATGCCCTGTCGGATAATCGGTTGCGCCTGTGGTGGTTTTTAGCCATCCTCTTCGTTGCGGTATCCACGCTTACCCGTATCGTCCTCTGCGGCGTCGCGATCACCGGCGGCCAGGCGGCGTCGAGCAACATCCCTGCCCTGATGGCCGTCGGACTGTTGTACGACGTCGTTACGGCTTTAAGCCTGTTTGCCCCGTTCGCGTTTTATCTTGCGTTGGTTCCGCATCGCATCTACCGGCGCCGGTGGCATCGCTGGCTGATGGCGGCGATGTGCTCGATCACTGCGTTCGGGCTGATTTATCTCGGTGCGGTCGAGTATTTTTTCTTCGACGAATTCGAATCGCGTTTCAATTTCGTCGCGGTCGAATATCTGATCTATCCGCATGAAGTCTTCGTCAACATCTGGCAATCGTATCCGGTTGCGCAGGTGCTGGTGGCGGCGGCGCTGCTCGCTGCGGGGCTGGTCTGGATGGCGCGCGACGGCGTGTTTGGCCGCGCAACGGCGCCGCGCCGCCGTTGCGCCGGCGGCTCGCCCTGCCGGGAGTGCTCGCGCTGCTGATAGTCGTCGCCCAGGCCGGGCTCAACGTGAACACCGGCCGCTATTCGGAAAATCGCGTGGTGAACGAGCTGGCAATGAATGGTGTGTATTCGTTCTTCAATGCGGCGGTGAACAGCGAACTCGACTATGGCGCCTATTACCTATCCCTGCCGGGCGCCGAAGCCGGGGAGCGCCTGCGCAGAATGGTCAAGACGCACGACGCGGAGTATTTCGCGGAGCCCGACCACATCAAACGCCGGATTACCGCCGACGGGCCTGCCAAGCATCTGCATGTGGTCGTGCTGCTCGAGGAGTCTCTCGGTGCGGAGTTTGTGGGCGCCTACGGCGACAAACGCGGGCTGACGCCGAACATCGATCGCCTGGCGCCGCAAGGAATGCTGTTCACCAATGCCTACGCCACCGGTACGCGCACGGTGCGTGGCATGGAGGCGGTCTCGGCATCGTTCCCGCCGGTACCGGCGGAGTCCATTGTCAAGCGGCCCCACAACGAAGGCATGTTCAACTGGTCCACCGTGATGGCGAAAAACGGCTACAAGCCGACCTTCATCTATGGCGGTTTCGGCACCTTCGACAACATGAATCATTTTTTTGGAACGAACGGTTATCGTGTGATCGATCGCACGGACATGGACAAGGCGAACTTTGCCAATATCTGGGGTGTCTCGGACGAGGATCTGTTCCGCAACGCGGCGCTCGTGTTCGACGAACAGCATGGCCGGGGCGAGAAAATTTTCTCCATCATCATGACGACGTCCAACCATAAGCCCTATACCTTTCCTCCCGGAATTCCGGGCGTGCCGGAGAAGGGAGGGGGACGTAACGCGGGCGTGCGCTATGCCGATTACGCCATTGGCCGGTTCTTCGAAATGGCGAAGTCGAAACCGTGGTTCGACGATACGCTGTTCGTGATCGTCGCCGATCACGGCGCCCGGGTTTACGGACGCGAGGACATCCCGGTGACCACCTACGAAATTCCGTTGCTCCTGTATTCGCCCCGGCATATCAAGCCCGGGCAGGTGGCTACGCTGACCAGCCAGATCGACATTGCGCCGACGGTGATCGGCATCCTCGACTTCGACTACGACTCGATTTTCTTTGGCACCGACGTGCTGCTGAAGGATAGCGCCTCCAACCGCATGATCCCGTTGAACCACAATCGCGACATTGCGCTGTTCGATGGCCGCAATCTGTACGAGATCGGTTTTCGCAAGACGTCCGCACAATTTGTCTACGATCCCGCGACGCACAAGCAGACTCGCGTGGCGGTCGATCCGGAGCGCATGAAGGACGCGATTGCCGTCTTCCAGAAGGCTTTCGAGTTTTACAATGAAGGCCGCTACAAGATCACCGGACGAAACTGACCGGTGTGATCGCGGGCCGGCCGTTGCCGGCCCGCAGGGTATTCAGGCCCGATTGATCTTCAAGGCCAAATCGGTATAATGCCGGCCTTCCTTGCCTTACCGGGTCCGCATCCCGGAAGGCTTTTCGCCCCGCCAGGGTTCTACTCATGGGGCTCACCCACAAGGAGACAAATCAATGCGGCATTACGAGATCGTTTTTATCGTCCATCCCGATCAGAGCGAGCAGGTTCCCGGGATGATCGAACGTTACCGCCAGATGGTGACGTCGCGCGGCGGTTTCATCCATCGCCTCGAAGACTGGGGCCGCCGTCAGCTGGTATACCCGATCCAGAAGGTCCACAAGGCGCATTACGTGCTCATGAACATCGAGTGCGACCAGTCCACCCTGGACGAGCTTGAACACGCCTACAAATTCAACGACGCGGTCCTGCGCCATCTGATCGTGAACATGACGCGTGCCGTGACCGAACCTTCCCCGATGATGAAGGAAGAGAAGTCGCGCACCGTGGTCGGCGAAGGCGCCAGGTCGGAGAGCGCGAAACCCGAGGTCGGCGAGAAGCCGGCCGCTGCCGAGGCCGCCTAGGTCCGGGTGAACCGCAACACGGTCATGCTGGATGGAACGCTGGTCGCGCGCGAAGAGCTTCGCCATACGCCCGCCGGGATGCCGGCCCTGAGTTTCAGGATAGGCCACGCGTCTGGACAGGTCGAAGCAGGATTGCCCAGGAACGTTGCCCTCGAGATTGACGCAGTGGCGCTGGGTGAAGTGGCCGAGAAGCTGAGCCGGGTGTCGCCGCAAGGGCAATACAGCTTCGAAGGCTTCCTGGCGCTGCGCAGCAGACAGTCGAGAGTACCCGTGTTGCATGTGAACAGATTCGAATTGAATAAAGGATAGACAGATGGCACGTTTCGGAGGCGCTAAAGGCAAAGGCAAGGATAAAGGCAAGGAACGCAGCAACCGCCCGCTGTTCCGCCGCCGCAAGTTCTGCCGCTTCACCGCGGAAGGCATCAAGGAAGTGGACTACAAGGACGTTGAAATCCTGAAGGATTTCATCAACGAGAACGGCCGCATCATTCCGGCCCGGATCACCGGTACGAAGACGCACTTCCAGCGCCAGCTGTCGGTTGCGATCAAGCGCGCGCGCTACCTCGCGCTGCTGCCGTACACCGACCTGCACTAAGGAGCGACGGAACATGCAAATCATCCTGATGGAAAAAGTGCACAACCTCGGCCAGCTCGGTGACGTCGTCAAAGTCAAGGACGGCTTCGCGCGCAATTTCCTGATCCCGCAGGGCAAGGCCAAGCGGGCGACGGAAAAGACGATCGAGGAATTCAAGGCGCGCCGTGCCGAACTGGAAGCTGCGCACGACAAGGCGCTGTTGCTGGCACAGGAGCGTGCAGGCAAGCTCGAAGGTCTGATGGTGCAGATCACGCAGAAGGCTGGCGTGGACGGCCGACTGTTCGGATCGGTCACCAACTATGACATCGCCGAATCGCTGAAAGCCCAGGGGCATGAAGTGACCAAGGCGATGGTGCGGCTGCCTCAGGGCCCGCTCAAGCAGGTTGGGGATTATCCGATTACGCTCGATCTGAACGCGGACGTCACGACGACCATTACGGTTTCGGTCCTGGGCGACACGTCGAACTAAAGCGGCAAGCAGGAGTAGCAAAAAAAGGGCTGTGAAAACAGCCCTTTTTATTTTTCTTCTTGCGCCGTTCCGCAGCTTCCGAATAATAGCTGGCGACAGGTCCGTTCGCGCCACTTTTACGCACTGACAACTCCCTAAAATCCCATGGTGCAGTTCGCAACGCAGCGCGTCGGCGTCGCCGACACCCAGGTCGAGTTCATCAAGCTGCCGCCGCACTCGGTGGAGGCCGAGCAGTCCGTGCTTGGCGGGCTGCTGCTCGATAACACCGCCTGGGACAAGATCGCCGATATGATCGGCGAATCGGATTTTTACCGCGCCGACCACCGGCTCATTTATCGGCACGTCTCCAAGCTGGTCGGCAATTCGCGGCCGGCTGACGTCATCACGGTTTCGGAAAGCCTGGAGAGCACCAAGGAACTCGACGGCGTTGGCGGCCTGGCCTATCTCGGCGCATTGGCGCAGAACACGCCCACGGCTGCCAATATCCGCCGTTACGCGGAAATCGTGCGCGAGCGGGCGGTCATGCGCAAGCTCGCCGAAGTCGGCACCGAAATCGCCGAGACCGCCTACAACCCGATGGGCAAGGAAGCCGGGCAACTGCTCGACGAAGCGGAATCGAAGGTATTCGCGATTTCGGAACAGGGAGCGCGTGGCAAGCAGGGCTTCATGGACATACAGCCGCTGCTGACGCAAGTCGTCGAGCGCATCGACATGCTCTACAACCGGGATAATCCCTCCGACGTGACCGGTGTGCCCACCGGATTCACCGATCTCGACAAGATGACGTCCGGGCTGCAGCCGGGCGACCTGGTCATCGTGGCCGGCCGTCCTTCGATGGGCAAGACCTCGCTCGCGTTGAACATGGCGGAGCACGTGGCGCTGGAGTCGGGCCTGCCGGTCGGCGTGTTCTCCATGGAAATGGGCGCCTCGCAACTGGTCATGCGTATGCTCGGCAGTGTCGGCAAGCTCGACCAGCACAAGGTGCGCACCGGGCGCCTGGCCGACGAAGACTGGCGCAAGCTGACCGATGCGGTGGGCAGGCTCAACGATGCGCCGATCCACATCGACGAAACCGCCGCGCTGAATTCCCTCGAATTGCGTGCGCGAGCGCGCCGCCTTCACCGGCAATACGGCAAGCTCGGCCTGATCGTGGTCGACTACCTGCAACTCATGTCGGCCAGTTCGCAGGGCGAGAACCGCGCCACGGAAATATCGGAAATCTCGCGCGGGCTCAAAGCGCTGGCGAAGGAACTCAACGTGCCGGTGGTTGCGCTGTCACAACTGAACCGCAGCCTTGAACAACGCCCGAACAAGCGGCCGGTCATGTCGGACCTGCGCGAGTCCGGCGCCATCGAGCAGGATGCGGACCTGATCCTGTTCATCTACCGCGATGAAGTCTACAACCAGGATTCGCCCGACAAGGGCAAGGCCGAAGTCATCATCGCCAAGCAGCGCAATGGCCCCATCGGCACCATTACCCTGGTCTTCCAGGGCGAGTACACCCGCTTCGCCAACTTCGCCGATCCCGGCCGCTTCTAAATCTCCGGCTTGCGCTCTAGTCCGTTTTCACCACAGAGGCGCAGAGGACGCAGAGAAAAACAAAAGACTGAAGCTGGAAAATCCGGGTGTTGCCATGCTCCTTAACGGGCAATATCGGTACATATTCAGAGCGGCGCCGATTCTCCTCGTTGTGATCTATTCGGTTTAGCTTTTTCCTCTGCGACCTCTGTGCCTCTGTGGTGACCAGCCTAAGTCCTGAGATTAAACCGCGGGCGGGTTCTCGTTGGGGAAGTTGTTCCTGAACTTGCGAGCGGCCTTGGTCAGTTCGGCGTCCATTTTCTCCTGCCGGTAGATCGCCATCAGCTTGATCCATGAATCCCGGTCCTTGGGATCCTTGTGCACCTGGAATTGCAGCAGGCTGAGCGCATTCTGGGTGCGCCCGAGGGCAATGAAGCGGTCCACATCCGTGAACATCGAACGGGTGTTGTCCAGGGCCTGGTCCATTTCGAACAGCACGTCGGTCGACAGGCCAGCAACCGTTGCGGGCGCCGGCGGTTCGCTTTCGAGCTCAAGGTCCACATCTGTGGTCTGCTTCGGGGCGCGGGTATCGAGCGCGACGTCGGGCACCTGTCCGGATTCGGCTGCCGGCGGCGGCGTGTCGGCAGAGTCTTCCGCGGGGACAGGTTTCGGCGGCAGGCGTGGTGAGGGCGGCGGCATCGGCACGTCGGCGCGCTGCGCCGCGCCGGGCTTCGGGCTGGATTCAAGTTCGCGCATTACGGACGCTGCGGTGGCCAGCATGCGGTCGAGCTGTTCGTCGGTTTCGGCGAGCCCACGCGTGAATGAGCCGCGGCGGCCATAGACAAAACCGCCGATGGCCGCCGCGACGACCAGCCCCGCGAGGGCGAGCCAGACATACCAGGAAAGCGGTTCGGATTTGACGATCGTGCGGATTTCCACTTTCGGCGGCGGCGCGGGCTGCACGACGGCCGGGGCCTGTACCGGCGCGGAATTGACGTTCTTCTGCAGGTTCTGCAGGGAAAGTTCGAGGCGTTGCAGTTGCTGCTCTATCCCTTCCTGTTTCAGGTGCGATTGCCTGACCCCGGATTCCAGGGCGAGTGCCATGTCATCCAGCGGCCGTGTCCCGGCGGCAACCGGCATTTCGGCGCCACACAGCCGCATCAGCTGCCGGCATTCCTGCGGGCCAGGCTTGTCGCCTAGCTCGAGCGCCCGACGCAGCGTGATCGGTTTGTGAGGCTTTGCCGGGGCTTCATTTATTGCCTGCACCGGCGCCGGTTCCGCAGATGTCGCCGCAACGCTGCGGCGAGCGGGATGGCTGGCCGCGGATTTTGCGGCCGCAGACGGCGCAGAACGGGAGGCATTGCGCAACTCGCGCAGGTCGGGAAACCACAATACCGTGCCGGTGGGAACGTCCCGGATGCGGCCGTTCGGAAAGGTACTCGGGTTACCGGCAATCACCTGCTGCACCAAGTCCTGCTGGATACCGCGATGTCCGGGGAATAGCACGGCTGCGATGCTTTCCACAGTGTTGCCGCGCAGCAGACTCAGATGGAAACCGCGCCGTTTCGCCCGCTTCGCGTCGTCGCGGGGCGCTGCCGGCGCAGCAATGGTTGTCGGTCCAGACGCGGGTGGAATGAGCGCGGAGAAGTGGCGCGCGTAGAGAGGGGCGCCGGCGCACTGCACCCGCAGGACAAGTTCCACCGCAGGACTGGCAATCGGCTCGTCCGTTCTGATTTCCACCACGCCGCGCCCGGTATTCAGCTTCAACCGGGCCTTGTCGAGGAAAGGCATTTCCGAACCGGGCGCATCGCTTTCGGGGCCCATGGACAGGCATGCGTCGGAAATATGCTCTTCGGGCAACAAGGCCAGTGTGGCGGTGGCGAGGAAGGGCTCGCCCTGGTGGGATTTCACGGTGAGACGCCAAAGGTCCACCGGGGCGGCGAGAACGGATACGAGAGTGAAAATCCCGGCGAAAGCCGTAATCGCCTGCCACGCCGCATGCGGAGGGATCGGTCTAGGCACTCGCTTTTGACTAGATGTTGTAGGGTTTCAGTGCATCTGCACCATATGTAGTGTCGCGCAGTCTAGCCCGAACCCGCCGGGCGTGCAACGCCTGGGACGGGTTCAGGTGCCAAGAATCTTGGGCAGTGGACCTAAAGCACTTCGGCGGCGTGGTCCGCCAGACGCGAGCGTTCGCCGCGCATCAGCGTGACGTGGCCGCTGTGCCCCCAGCCCTTGAAGCGGTCGACTACGTAAGTCAGGCCCGAACTGCCTTCGGTCAGGTAAGGTGTGTCGATTTGAGAAATGTTGCCAAGGCAGACCACCTTCGTACCGGGCCCGGCGCGGGTGATCAGGGTCTTCATCTGCTTGGGCGTGAGGTTCTGCGCTTCGTCGATGATCAGGAACTTGTTGATGAAAGTACGCCCGCGCATGAAATTCAGCGACTTCACCTTGATGCGTGAGCGGATCAGGTCGCGCGTGGCGGCGCGGCCCCATTCGCCGGCCTCGTCGTCCGTCTTGTTGAGCACGTCCAGGTTGTCGTCGAGCGCGCCCATCCACGGGGTCATTTTTTCCTCCTCGGTGCCGGGCAGGAAGCCAATGTCCTCGCCGACCGGCACGGTGACCCGGGTCATGATGATTTCGGAATAGACCTTGTCCTCGAGTGTTTGCATCAGACCGGCCGCCAGCGTCAACAGTGTCTTGCCCGTGCCCGCTTGGCCGAGCAGGGTGACGAAGTCCACGTCCGGATTCATCAGCAGGTTGAGCGCGAAGTTCTGCTCACGGTTGCGCGCCACGATGCCCCAGATGTTGTTTTTCTGGTGCGTGTACTCGCGGATGGTCTGCAGGATCGCGGTCTTGCCGGTCTGCTCCCTGACCTGTGCGTAGAACGGTTTTTCGCTCTCGAGGAAGACGAATTCGTTGATCATGAAGCTGCCGCACAGCGGGCCGCGCACGCGATAGAAGGTGCGTCCGTCCTGCTGCCAGGATTCCATTTCCTTGGCGTGCTGGTCCCAGAAATCCGCCGGCAGCTCGCGCACGCCGGTGTACAGCAGGTCGGTGTCTTCGAGGACCTTGTCGTTGAAATAGTCCTCCGCGGCGAAACCCAGCGCACGCGCCTTGATGCGCATGTTGATGTCCTTGCTGACCAGGATCACCTGCCGCTTGTCGTGGGTTTCGTGCAGGTGTTTCACGACGCCGATGATCTGGTTGTCCGCCTTGCCGGCGGCAAGGCGTGCCGGCAACTCGCCGCTGATCGATTCGGTCTGCAGGAACAACCGGCCGGTCGCCTCCTTGGCGCCGGAATGCTCCAGCGGAATGCCTGCGGCGATGTCCTCGATCGCCTTGGAAACAATTTCGTCGAGGAATCGGCTGGCCTGTCGCGCGTTACGCGAAACCTCGGACATGCCCTTCTTGTTGGAGTCCAGTTCCTCGAGGGTGACCATCGGCAAATACACGTCATGCTCCTCGAACCGGAACAGGCTCGTGGGGTCGTGCATCAGCACGTTGGTATCGAGGACGAACAGCTTGTTGCGGGGATGGATCGTGGTGACCAGGGTGGGGGCGGAGGCTTTGCGCTGGATCATAAAGCGGCCCCGGAAGGACGGGAAATGACGTGTATGCGAGATTGAATAGAGGAATTACTCCGTCGATGGATCATCCGCGCTCCTGTGTCTGCCGGTTAAAGGGATCTTACGAATTCCAGTACCTCCTGGGCATGGCCGGGCACTTTTACCCCGCGCCATTGCCTGGCTACGCTGCCGTGTGAGTCGATGACGAAAGTGCTGCGCTCGATGCCGCGCACCTGTTTGCCATACATATTTTTCATTTTGATGACGCCGAACAGGCTGCAAAGCTTTTCGTCCGGGTCGGAAAGCAGGTCGAAGGGAAATTCCATCTTCGACTTGAAGCTTTCATGGGATTTGATGCTGTCGCGCGACACGCCGTAAACGGCGCAGCCGAGTTTCGCGAATTGCGCGTGCAGGTCGCGGAACTGCTGGCCTTCGGTGGTGCAGCCGGGGGTGTTGTCCTTCGGGTAAAGGTAGAGAACCAGCGGGCGTCCCAGTGAGGCTGAGAGCTTGAACGTCTTGTTCCCGGTCGACGCGATCTCGAAATCGGGAACCTTGAGGCCAACCAGCGAGGTTTCCATTCCTGAGGCTATGTTTACCGAATCCTGGACCGAATGCAACACCTCAAAATCAAAAGAGTACTCCGACGTGCTACGCACGTAGAGTATCTGTGCCTCTGGCGTGAGACGCAGGAGAGCGGGAGAAATCAGGTGGCAGCGAGGAACTCGCGGCCTTGCATTGCCAGCGTGCCGCTGCGCCCCGGCATCGCAGCGGTGGCGACTTCGTGCCGCGGCAGGTCGTTGATTGCGAGGGATTCAAGGTAGCTGCCCAGGGAAACCAGTTCGTGTCCCTGTTTCTGCCAGCCTTCCAGGATCTGTTCGAAGAGCGGGGCCAGTTTCATGCCTTCCAGTTCGGCATGCAATGTGAACACATGGCCCAACGGCGCTTCCTGGCGCGTCAGTTCCAGCAGCCGCTCGACGATGTTGGCGGTATTCACGCCGTCCAGGCCGATCATCTCGTCGAGCGTCGGCAAAGTCGTCGGCAGTTGCGGGCAGGCGATGATTTCGCCGCGGTATATCGGAATGAAGGGGCCGCTGCCGCGCGTGTCCGAGCAGAAATTGAAGCCAAGCCGTTGCGTGAGACGATAGGCATGGCGATTCATCTGCCAGCCCGCCGCGCCGTGGATGCGCGCCGGTTCGCCAAAAATTTCCTCGAAGCGTTCGCAGGCCAGATCCATCTGCCCGCGCGTCCATTGCGCATCGGCAACGGCCGCCTTGTCTTGCCACAACACGCGGTCCCAGGCATGGATGCCAGCCTCGAAGCCCGCATCGCGCGCTTCACGCATGACACCAGTGCATTCGCGGCCGATGTCGGGCGCAGGCAGCAGTGTTCCGTAAAGCAGCGTCTTGAAGCCGTGGTGGCGCAGCGCGGAAGTGCGGCGCATCCTGCCGAGAAATCCGGTGCGGACTACCCGGGTAACGGCCCGGCCGGTATGGTCGGGACCGAGCGCAAACAGGAAAGTGCCGCCGGCGTTGCGCGCCCTGAGCATCTCCACCAGGCGTGGCACGCCCTGGCGGGTGCCGCGATAGGTGTTCGTATCGATCTTCAGCGCAATCTTCATGAGACCGTTAATTTGCCACAGACGCGCGCAGGAATACAAAGGCTCGCGGGTCTGCGGCATGGGCAGGCAAGGGGATTCGCCATAGAGGTTGCAATCTCGTCGAAACCGGTCCGCTGTGCTACGTTAACGTCGCGGGCGCGGCAGCAGGAGCGGACGCAGCCGGTGGTAGATATTGTCGAGGATGCGTGGTTGTGCCGCAGCGGCCGGGTGAATGCCGTCGGCCTGGAATTTGGTGCGGTCGTCGGCGAAACCCTGGAGCATGAAAGGAACCAGCGAGACATTCTGCTGTCGGGCAACTTCGGCGAACAGACCTTCGAAGCGGCGCGTGTAAACCGGGCCGTAGTTCGGCGGGATGCGCATGCCGGCGATCACGACTTTTGCGCCCGCCTTGCGGCAGGCTGCAACGATTGCGATCAGGTTGCGGCGGGTTTCTTCCAGGGGGTTCCCACGCAGGCCGTCATTGCCGCCGAGGGCGACGATGACTACGGCGGGCTGGTGTTCCTTGAGCGCGGCCGGAATGCGGTTGAGTCCGCCTAGGGTGGTTTCCCCGCTGATGCTGGCGTTGACCACCCGGTAATCGAGCTTATCGCGCTCGATGCGTTGTTCCAGCAACGCGACCCAGCCTTCGCCTTGCGCCAGGCCGTAGCCGGCGGAAATGCTGTCACCCAGGACAAGAATGGCCTGGGCGGCGTGGACCGCCGGGACCGGTACCATGACCAACAACAGAAAGAGCAGAACAGACCGCATGGCTGAAGAGTTCATGCCGCCCATTGTGAGGGCGGCTGGTTTGACCAAGCAAGTTTTTACCGGCACCGCCGCGCTGACCATTCTCCACGATGTTTCCCTGGAAATCGGTCGCGGCGAGGCGGTCGCCATCGTCGGCGCCTCCGGTTCGGGCAAGACGACGCTGCTGGCACTGCTGGCCGGCCTGGACGTGCCGAGCGCGGGAACGGTGCACATCGACGGCGTCGATCTGTTTGCGCTCGACGAGGACGGTCGCGCGCGCCTGCGGCGTGACCGTGTCGGCTTTGTCTTCCAGTCCTTCCAGCTGCTGCCCGCGCTGACGGCGCTGGAAAACGTGATGCTGCCGCTCGAGCTTGCCGGAAACCCCGACGCCCGGGCGCGTGCCGCGGACTGGCTCGCTCGGGTAGGCCTCGGGCCGCGGCTCACGCATTATCCCCGGCAGCTTTCCGGCGGCGAGCAACAGCGTGTCGCCGTGGCACGCGCGTTCGCGGCTGATCCCCAATTGCTGTTCGCCGACGAGCCCACCGGCAACCTCGATTCCGCGACGGGCGAAGAGATCATTTCGCTGATGTTCGAGTTGAATCGCGTCGCGCGCACGACACTGCTGCTGGTCACGCATGATGAAGACCTGGCGCAGCGGTGTTCACGCCGCATCGGGCTGGCGGCGGGCCGGCTGACCCACGATGAACGGCGCTGATCTTAGCGCCTTTGCGGTACTGAAGCTGGCCATGCGCATGCTCGCGCGCGACTGGCGGGCCGGCGAGCAACGCCTGCTTGCGCTGGCGCTCATTGTCGCCGTCGGCAGCGTGACGACGGTCGCATTTTTCGCGGACCGGGTCGGCCGATCGTTGACCAGCGAGGCCAGCCAGCTTCTGGGCGCCGACCTGGTCGTGGTCTCCGACAAACCGCTGGCTGATCGTTTCCCGCAGACCGCTCAGCGCCTGGGATTGTCGGCAACGGCCGCTATACGTTTTCCGAGCATGGCGCAATTCGCCGGACGCACGCTGTTGGCCGAGGTCAAGGCGGTCGCGCCGGGCTATCCGCTGCGCGGCAAGCTGCGCATTCGCATGGCCGAAAACGGACTGGATTTCGCGCCCGGCAAAGCCCCGTCGCCGGGCGAAGTCTGGGTCGACGATCGCCTGCTGCGCCGTCTTGACCTGAAAATCGGCAGCCGTCTCGGTCTGGGCGAGCGCGATTTCACGGTCGCAGCGATGGTGAGCGAAGAACCGGAATCCAGCGCTGGCTTCATCAACCTTGGCCCACGGCTCATGATGAACGCGGCTGACCTGGCGTCCACCGGACTGATTCAGTCCGGGAGCCGGGTCTCCTACCGTTTGTTCGTGGCCGGCAATGCCCCGGCGATTGCGTCATTCCGCGAATTCGCCGCGCAGGCGGTCGGTCCGGGACAGCGTGTGGAAGACATTCGCGATGCGCGCCCGGAAATCAAATCGGCCCTGGAACGCGCCGAGCGCTTTCTTGGATTGTCCGCGCTCATGACGGTCGTCCTGGCCGGTGTCGCCGTGGCGTTGGCCGCCCGACGTTACCTGCAGCGTCATCTCGACGCGTGCGCGATCATGCGCTGCCTCGGCGCCGGACAATGGCTGATCCTGGCGTTGCACGTGTTGCAGTTCGTGATGATCGGCCTGATTGCCGGCGCAGCCGGATGCGCCGTCGGGTTCGTCTGCCAGTTCGTGCTGGCGACGGTGTTGGCCCCGGTGGTTTCGGTGACTTTGCCCGCGCCCGGATTGCGGCCGCTGGTCCAGGGCATGGTTGCCGGGTTTGTCATGTTGCTGGGGTTTGCGCTGCCGCCGCTCATCGCATTGCGCAGGGTACCGACTTTGCGGGTGCTGCGTCGCGACCTCGGCGCGCCCGATTCGTCGGGCCTGTCCGCTTATCTGCTTGGCGTCGCGGCCGTCGCTGGCCTCGTGCTATGGCAGGCGCAGGAACTCAAGCTGGGGCTTTACGTGCTGGGCGGGGTCATGGGTACTGCTGCGGCGTGCGCCGGGTTCACGTTGCTGGTGCTATACCTCTTGTCCTCCCTCGGGCGCAGCGCCGGCTTGAACTGGCGTTTCGGCTTGGCCAACCTGCGCCGCCATCGCGCCGGCAGCATTGTGCAAGTCACGGCGCTCGGCCTCGGGATGATGGCGTTGATCCTGCTGACGCTGGTGCGGGCCGAACTGCTCGACAACTGGCGCAACAGCCTGCCGGTTGATGCTCCGAACCGCTTCCTGGTGAACGTACAGCCCGACCAGGTGACGGAGGTCACGCAGTTCTTCGCCGCCAATGGCGTGGCGCCGCCGCAATTGTTTCCGATGGTGCGCGGTCGCCTGCTGGAAATCAATGGCAAGCCGATGTCATCGCACGACTATGCCGAAGACCGCGCGCGCCGCCTTGTCGACAGAGAATTCAATTTGTCATGGGTGCAGTCGATGCAACCCGACAAACCGGTCGTGGAGGGACGCTGGTTCGACAAGGAGGACGCGGGAATGCCGGTGCTGTCGGTCGAGGAGGGCATCGCGAAGACGATCGGCGTGAAACTGGGCGACACGATGACTTACGATATTGCCGGTTCGCGGCTGACGGCGAAAATCATTTCGCTGCGCAAGGTGGACTGGGATTCCTTCCGCGTAAATTTCTTCGTGGTGGCCCCGCCCGGCGTGCTGGAAAAATTCCCCGCCAGTTACGTGACCAGTCTGCACCTGCCCGCAGCGCGTTCCGCGCTGATGGATGATCTCGTGAAGCGATTTCCGAACCTGCTCGTGATCGACGTGGCCTCAATCCTGGCGCAGGTGCAACGCATGATGGACCAGGTGGTCGAGGCCATCGAATTCGTCTTCCTGTTCAGCATCGCGGCCGGGTTGCTGGTGCTGTTCGCCGCACTCGGCAGTACTCACGACGAACGCGAATTCGATGCCGCGGTGATGCGCACGCTCGGCGCGTCGAGCCGTCAATTGCGCACCGTGCAGGCCGCCGAATTTGCCCTGATCGGTGCGCTGGCGGGATTGCTCGCCGCAGTTGGCGCAAGCGCAATCGGCTATGTGCTCGCCGATAAGGTTTTGAATCTGCCCTATGCGATCAACCCCTGGGTCTGGCTGGCAGGATTGCTGGTCGGCAGCGCGGGCGTCACAGCCGCGGGATTGCTAGGGACGGCGAAAGTGTTGCGTACGCCGCCGATGCAGGTGTTTCGCGTAACTTCGTAGTGTGAATCTGGTGAATGGTGATCTGCGAACGGTGAACGGTTCTTATGGCTTCGCCGTCAAATTCTGTTCGCTGTTCACGAAAAACGCTCAGGATGCCCCACCGCTTGCGGTGGGGAGGAATGAGCGATCTTGGGGTGGGCTCGATGCCCGCCCCAAGGATGAAGGGGTAGCT
>JAYVMZ010000233.1:0-12780 GCA_043758735.1 Betaproteobacteria bacterium | reverse complement strand
TCGATGCGTCCGGAGCCATGGCGCAGAATTTCAGAAAGGTAGCGGGCGCGTGAATCGACGTCCATCCTGAGGCTGAATGCGCCGCTCACATCGCTCTCGGGTTTGATGCGGCGCGCGAGCACGCCGTAGTCGAATTTATCGACGTCGATATGCAGGTCCACTTTCACGTCCTGCTCGGTGGGTTCATAACCGAGTAGCACTCTTGCCGAACCTGGCGGGACGTCGACCACTATCGGACCGATTACCGCGCGACCGTTTTCCAGCTTGGCTTCGAGCTTTCCACTGCCGAGCTTGTCCTTGCCCGACAGTACCTGATCGACCTGGACGTTCAGATAGGCGTTCTGGCGCAGCAGGACTTCGCGGCTCAGGAGTTTTTGCGCACGATCCGCTCCCTCAGCCGCCTTGGACCGTACCTCCCCTTCAGTGAGGGTTTTTTCGTCCTGCTCCGGTTTTTTCTCGACAGGGGACCAGTCGCCCACCTTGAAATCATCGAGCTGGATGTTCGGTGCCGAAAGCGCAACGTCCAAGCGCGGATGCGTGCCGGTGGTGTCCAGCTTCCCATTGCCGTTCAGGATGCTCTCGCCGACTTGCAACTTCAGGTTGGGTACTTCGTAACCGCGCGACGACATGCGGAACACCCCGCTCGCTGACCACGGTCCCCACGGCGGCAGCGAAGCTCGGACCAGCTTGTTGAGACTGTCGAAGCGGGGGCCCTGCATTTCCATGCCCAGTTCGATTTCACTGCCGAGGGGACGCGCGATGGCGCCAGCGAGTTTGACGTGGGTTTGCGCGGCCTGCGCTTCGAAAATGAAAGGCATTTGCAGCTTCGGATTGACCAGTTCGTACGCGCGCGCGGTTTCGAGCGACATCGAGACCGGCACGTCGTCGAGCGAGCCGTTGATGGTCAACCGCAGCGGCTTGCCGGGATCGGCGCGCAATTCGCCCTTGTCCACGGCGATCCGGGCTTCGCCCTTGGTATTCGCGTCGCGCAGTGTGATGCGTCCGCCGCCAATCTGCCCGAGCAGTTCCGAGCGTGCCAAGATGTCGCCCAGGCGGCTCGATCGCGCCGTCAGGTAGATGCCGAACTCGCTGAATGTCGCGTCGATGTTGGCGGCAATGCCGAACTTGCGAAGAATGCTTCCTACGTCGATGTTGCTGGCGAACAGCCAGAGTCCGGCGCTTGGCTCGGCGCCGCGCAGGTCCATCTGAACTGCGCCGTTGAATGCCGTATTGGCCACGGTCGCGGAAAACGGGGAAGGGTACATGTAGCCTTCGCGGATGCGGCCGTCAAAGGAGACGCCGCGTACGTCGAGCGGGCTGCCGGCGAATTGCTTTACCCTCACTTCGACGTCCGCATCGCTGAGATCGATACCCTGCGGCAAGATCGGAATGTCGACCATCGCCCGATTTGAGGGCTTTTTATTGGCCTGGGTCGCCGGCATCAGGGATTCCAGTTCCTGCAAATCGATCTGATCGGCGGCGAGCTTGACCTTCACCAGCGGATGGCTGCCGATGCCAATGCGGGCAAGACTCGCGGAGAGCGTCGTGCGCCCGAGCTTGAAAACGACATCGTCCAGGTGCCATTGGTCGGTGCGCATCGAGGCCTTGCCGGACAGCGCGGCCGGCGCTTCGGCGCCGGCCTTGAAGCCGAACCAGCTTGCCAGTTCGCCGGCGTGTGGCGCGGTAAACGCGAAGTCGATGTCCGGTCCACGATCGGCGCTGGGTGCTTCGAGCGTGCCGCGGATGCGCGCATGCACGTCTCCCGAACGCATTTCGAAATCGAGCGGTGCGCGCGCCTGCAGCATGATCGGCTCGAGCACGCCGGAGCTCAATTGCGCAGTGAACGCATGACCAAGCAATGCGCCGCGCATGCTGGCGTTCAATGCCTTGCCCGGGGGCAGATTGACTGCCAGCTGATCGAGGCTGAATTCAACCGGACGGCCGCCATCGATATTGCCGTAGCTGAAGCGGCCGCGTTCGACTTCAAGCCGAACGTCCAGGCTGCGAACGAGCTCGCTGCCCTGGTCGCCCTGCGCCGACAACTTGAGATCGAACCGGCCCAAGTGTCCCCTGACGCCGCGCACGCCCAGCAGCAGTTCCGCCAGGCCGCCCAGGTCGGAATCGCGCGTGCCCAGTGCGAGCCTGAATTTTGGCGGATTCGCAATCGCGTCGACATCGGCGGCGCCCGCCAGTGCGACGCCGGCGATCGATGCCTTTACGGGCGCCTGCAGCACCCCGTCCTTGACCTTGATCTGCAGGCTAACGGCCTTCACGTCCCCCGGAAGGCTCAGCCAGTTTCCGACACCGAGAGTGAGGTCGACGTCCGCGCTGTTCAGCTGTTTGAGGTCGAACGTCGCGGCGGCAAGGCTGCGATAGAGTTCGGCAAGGCTGCGCGGCGGGTCGGCATTTTCCTTTGCGGGTGTCTGGCCAAGGAAGGGGCGTAGGTCGAGGGCCGGCAGGATCAGTGAACCGGTGAGCCTGGGCTTGGCGCCGGTATCGTCGAAATCCAGCGCGCCAATCAGGGTCGTATTTCCCATCGCGCCGGTGAGCTGGGTGATTGCCACGCGTCGTGGAGCGAAGGCCACGGTTCCGGCGATGCCACTTGCACCTACGTCCGGCAGCCTGGTTTGAAACAGGCGCTCGAATTCAAGCAGGTTTTCGGTGCCCAGGCCGAAGGTCACCTTCCCGCTGCTGCCACTGACATTACCGTTGACTGTCAAGATGGAACTGAGGAAGGTCAGCGTAAAAGCGATGGGCCAGGGTTTGTCGGTGGCAAGGTCGGAGAGCCGGCCCCCGGTGAAATCCAGCTTGTAGGGAAACTCTTTCTCGACCGTCCCGTTCAGGGTCAGCTTGAAGGGTTGATCCGAACGGGACTGCGCGTTCAGCGCGTTCAGTGCGAAGTAATGGTCCTTCCCATCCGCGCCAGTGAACTTTACCTGAAGGTTGTCGAGGCTGACGTGCTGGATGTCGAGCAGCGTAAAGGCCTGGTCCGCGCTCATCGACGGCTTGCCTGCGGGATCCGGTGCCTGCGCCGCAGCGGGTGCGGGACGATGGAAAGTCCAGTTGTTGCTGCCGTCCGCCCTGACCTGCAGCTGGGCGCGCACGTCGCTGCCCGCAAGCTCGTCGATGTGCACCTTCCTCTTGAACAGCAGCGGCCAGAGATCCACCGCCAGGCGCGCTTCGCCAAGGCTCGCCAGATCGCCCTCGCCGAATCCGGGTGCGTTGGCGATATGCAGCCCGCCGATGCGCAGCTTCGGTCTGGCCGAAATTTCCATTTGCATCGGCCCTTCGAAGCGCACCTTGCGACCGATGTTGTCGCTGAAGGTTTGCGCAATGGTGGCGCGGAGGAAGGAGGCATCGACGGATACGCCGACGAAAGTGACATACAGGAAACCCAGCACCACGATCAGGATCAGCGCGACGAGCGTCCCGGCTGTCCAGAGCAGGAGCCGGCGCAACGGGCGGGAGAGGGCGTGCGGCAGCATGATCGGATTATCCACCAACAGCGTGCCGGACGGTGTTGCTGGCTCTAGGTCAAATTCTCACCACAGAGGCGCAGAGGACACAGAGGAACTGAAAAAACAAACCAACCTCTGGTATCAGCGCGGAGGAATTGCAAATGTGCAGATCCAGCCCTGTCTTTTTGAGTTTTCTCCGCGTTCTCCGTTGCTCTGGGGTGAAAGATCTTGTGGATGGGGTTAGCGCAAGACGTTCGAGGCTTCCGCGTCGCGGATGACCATGTCGACATCCTCGGGCAGCATCAGGCGCTCGGCCTGGAGTTTTTTCGCCGCTTCTGCAACTTTCGCCACATAAGCGTCATGGGAGCCGTAAAGCTCCTCGAGCGAAGGCCGCGGATCGCCGGTGGTTTGCCCATCGGCGCGGGTTTTCGGAAGGGGAATGGTCGATCCCAGCAGGTCGCACAAGTCCGGTCCGCCGAAGTCCTTCGTGCGTGTATTCCAGCCCAGCAGCGTTGCGACCGGGACCTCGACGAAAGGATGGCGAATGCCGGCGATGTCGTTGCCGATCGCATCGACCTGCGGCACCAGAACTTTGTGGACTGCCTTGGTTTGCGGGATCAGCAGGTCGATGATGCCCGAGTTTCCGGTTACGCGTGGACCGAAGTCTCGATCGCCCGATCCGTTATAAAGGCCTTCGAACGTCACTCCTGGAATCTTCGGTAGCTTGAGGTCGGCAGGGGTGACGAGCGTGTGGTCGGCGATCCTGGGCACACGCATTTCCGGCGGGAGCGTATTTTTCTTTACCCACTCGTCGAGATCCACCACCAGCGCGCGCAACAAGGGCCCCGGATGCGTGGCATTGGTCAATTGCTCGCACTGCTTGTCGGCGATGCCGTGATTCGGTGCGTCGGGTTTGAAGCCGCCATGCTGCAGGCTCGAGATCAGGTAGCGCCGCACCTTCGACGATTCGTTGAAATCCATGGACCCGCCTTCGCTCGCGCCGGTGAGCGAGGCGCGAAATTGCCAGAACTCGTTGGACGTGTCCGTATGGATGATTTTCGGATCGGTCTTCGGCCGCTTGAGAATGCCGTCGGGTACCTTGGTGAACGGATTGATGCGCACCGCGTACTGGCGCGGGAAATTGGTGTCCGGAACGAAACGCTCGCGATGCTGCTGGGTAAATGCATTGGGCTGCGCGAAGCGGTAATTCAGGAAGAGTTTCTGCACGCCGGCGACGTGGATGTGCATGCCCTCGCATACCTGGCGCTCCTGCTCGTCGACGTTGAAGCCATGGTAGAGATAGTCGCGCAGATACATGCCCGACGAGGAGATGCCCTGGCAAAGCGCATTCTTGACACCGAACACCGGATTGGCATTGCCCGCGGCATCTTTTTCGTCGTTCCTCAGGAAGGAAACGAAGTCCCGCGTCGTCAGATAACCCAGGCCCATCACCGGCGAATTGGTCGCGCGATAAAGCAGGTGGTAGTTGCGGTCATTGCGGAATCCGTCCTTCAGGCAGATGTGCTCGGTGCTGGGCTTGCCCGGCCAGCCATCGGGGCAATCGGCCAATGCCCATTGGTCATCCGGTACGGCTTCACCGCGGGGAATCTCCGGCGCACCGGGTTTCGGTGAATCGCTCGGCAAGATGTAGAGCTCCGCCTGCGCCTGCTTTTTGTCGAAAGAGACGGCCGGATAGAATTTGAATGCTGCCCCGCCGGACAACGGCAGCGAATACGGTTTGCCGCCATTGAAGTTGCGGTCGGAGAATTCCGTCAGGATGCGTTCCGTGACGGGCCGTCCGTTTTTTTCCAGGGCAACCGGGAAATTCACCGTCAGGCGGCTGTCACCCGGCGCGATGTCCGCGCCCCAACCCACCCAGGCAATCACGTAACCGCGTTTCATCAGGAAGCCGTTGCCGAAATCGCGCGCAGCCATCGGTTCGTTCATGTTCGCGTCCGATGCGGTGTCGTGCATGCGGCCGAAGGAAATCTTGCGTCCGCGGTTGTTGACTTCGAAAAACAGGGTTTTCGAACTCAGTTCCATGTCCACCGGCTTGAGGATCACCATGTCGGCTGAGAATTCGATCTTGCCGGCTTTGTTCAGCGGCGCGCGTTCGATATCGAATACGGCCTTGTTCCTCTCCAGGGTCGGATCGACTTCGAACCATGCGCGGCCGGTCAGTTTTTCGTAGGGACCGGCGTCGCCAAATGACGCTCCATCCGCAACGACTTCGCGCTTTGCAATCTCGAGTTTGACGAGCCCTGCCTCGGCATGGGCCGCGAGCATGAGGGCGGCGGCGAGCGGGAAGGCGGAAAGCGCACGGATGGGTTGCATGAACACCTCTTCGAAATGGCGGTTTTGTTGTAATCGTGCGGCCGGGACGGCCGGGGCGTTACAATATCCCAGAATATTGTTTCGAGCGAGGCAGTCATGGGCGTAATCGGCGAACCGGGCGTTTCCAGCAAACAGCGGACAGTGCGCGTCGCCTGTCCGCACGATTGTCCCGACGGCTGTTCCATGCGGGTGACCGTGGATAATGCCTCCGGGCGGGCGGTCAAGGTTGAGGGGGATCCGACCCACCCGGTCACGCGCGGTTACCTGTGCAGTAAGGTCAATCACTATCTGGATCTGGTTTACAACGACAAGCGCGTGCTTTATCCGCATCGGCGCGTCGGTCCGAAGGGGCCGGGAGCGAAATTCCAGCGCATCGGCTGGGACGAGGCGCTCGGCGAAATCGCGTCGAAACTCAAGGCAGTGATAACAGAACACGGCGCTGAGGCGGTCCAGCCGTTTTCCTATTCCGGTACGTTGGGCATGCTCGGATTCTTTGGCATGGGCGAGCGCTTCTTCAACAAGATGGGCGCCGCGCGCCTCGAGCGCACGATCTGCACCGCAGCCGGCGCCGCTGCCGAGATGCATACCTTCGGCCGCGTCGGCGACGCCAACATCGAAGACCTGCCGGACATGGAAGTCGTGATCCTGTGGGGCACGAATCTGGTCTCGACCGGTGTGCATGCGATGCCGTTCGTCAATGCAGCGCGCGCCAACGGCGCACGGATCATCGCCATCGATCCGCGCGTGACGCGGACCACTGCATTTGCGGACTGGCATATCCAGCCGAGGCCCGGCACCGATGCGGCATTGGCGCTCGGGATGATGAAAGTCATCGTCGATCGCGGCCTGCACGACGTGGATTTCCTCGAGCGCCATACCGTCGGCTGGGAAAAACTGTTGAACGAGCGCCTTCCAGAATACACACTGGAGCACGTCGCGGCGATCACCGGCATTGCCGCCGCCGACATCGAGAAGCTGGCCTTGCTCTATGGCGGGTCGAAGCAGTCTTTCATTCGCGTGAACTGGGGCATCCAGCGACACGACAACGGCGGCCAGATGACACGGGCTATCAAGCTGCTGCCGGCGATCACGGGCGCAATGCGCGGCAAGGGCGGTGTGTGCATGTCGACCGGCGGCGAAATGCGTCGCGTGGACATGCGCCAGCTGCAGGGCACGCACCTGCTCGAAGGCCGCAAACCGCGCACCATCAACATGATCCAGCTCGGCAACGCGCTTAACGATCTCGATCCGCCGATCAGGGCGTTGTTCTGCTGGAGCGCCGATCCGGCCAACTGCGTGCCCGATACCACTGCGACGCGCAAGGGGCTCATGCGCGATGACTTGTTCACCGTGGTGCACGATACCTTCTGGTGCGATACCGCCCTTTATGCGGACATCGTGCTGCCCGCCGACACCGCGCTCGAGCACGTCGATCTGTTGCCGGCCTACGGCAACTACTACTACACGCTGTCCGAGCAGGCCATCGAGAAGCAGGGGGAGAGCCTTGACAATCAGGAACTGTTCCGTCGACTGGCGAAAGCAATGGGTTACGACGACCCGTGTTTTGCGCAGTCCGACGAGGACATGATCCGCGACCTGATGGATCCCAAGATCAATCCGCTCTTCGAGGGCATTACCTATGAGGGCCTGAAGCGCAACGGCTGGGCGCGGGCCGCTGTCGATTCTCCCCGCCGCTGGGGCATCAACAGCGGGAAGTGGCCGACACCGTCCGGCAAAATCGAGATCTACTCGGAAGCATTGGCGAAACTGGGCGTGGATCCCTTGCCGATGCATCTTCCCGAGCAGGAGGGGTTCGAGAGCGTCGAGGCAAAGAAAACATTCCCGCTACAGGTCATCAGCGCAGCGACACATTATTTCATCGGCGCGAGCTTCCAGCATGTGCCGCGCCTGCAGGAAATGCTGGCGCGTCCGACTTTCGAGGTCAGCAGCCAGGATGCAAAGGCGCGCGGCATCGAAGATGGCGACTATTGCCGCCTGTTCAACGATCGCGGCGAAGTCTTCGGTCATGCACTGGTCGTCGACGGGTTGCTGCCCGGTGTGATTGGCGCGCAGAAGCAATTACAGGGTTCAAAGATGCGCGGCGGCGTCAACATCAATGCGCTGACCAGCCAGCGCGAAGCCGACATGGGCAGGGGGCCGGTGTTTTACTCGACTCTCGCGCAGCTCGAGCGAGCCCGGGACGAGGGGCCAGCGGCGAGGGGCGAGGGATGAGGGGTGGTCTCGAACGTTTTTGCGCTCGACATTTGTCCGCCCTTCGTCCCTGCTGACGGAGTCCGCCCGTGACCGCGACTATCATCGACGGCATCGCCGTATCGAAGGTCATTCGTGCCGAATGGAAGCAGCGCGTCGAGTTGCTCAAGGCGCAGGGTGTCGCGCCAGGCCTCGCGGTGATCCTGGTCGGGGACAATCCAGCGTCACAAGTCTATGTGCGCAACAAGGTCAAGGCGTGCAGCGATATGGGATTGCATTCCGAACTGCACCAGTTCCCCGCGGATGTGACCGAACAAGCGGTGCTGGCCAGGATCGCGGAACTCAACGCCAACGCGAAGATCCACGGGATCCTGGTGCAGTTGCCGCTGCCGCCGCAGATCGACAACAACAAGGTGCTTGAAGCGATCTCGGTCGAGAAGGATGCGGACGGCTTCCATCTCTACAACCTCGGCGCGCTGGTGACGGGCGGGACTGTGTTTCCGCCGTGCACGCCTTACGGCGTGATGGCATTGCTCGACCATTACCGGATTCCGATCGAAGGCTGCAATGCGGTGGTGGTCGGCCGCAGCAACATCGTCGGCAAGCCGATGGCGCTGATGCTGCTTGCGCGCAGCGCGACCGTGTCGATCTGTACGTCGAAGACACGCGACCTGCGGCAATACACGTCGATGGCCGACATCCTGGTCGTTGCGACCGGCAAGCCGAAGATGGTTACCGGCGACATGATCAAGCCGGGCGCAGTGGTGATCGACGTCGGCATCAACCGGACGCCGGACGGGAAGCTCGTCGGTGACGTGGATTTCGGCAGCGCGAAGGAAAAGGCTTCCTACATCACGCCGGTTCCGGGCGGCGTCGGCCCGATGACCATCACCATGCTGCTCGCGAATACTGTTCAGGCCGCCGAGCGCTTCGTCGCCAAATCGCCCAGGCCCCGCGTTTCCGTTGCACTGAAAAGCTAGTGCTTGCCGTAAAACGGATTCTCACCGCAAAGACGTGAAAGAGCGCGAAGGAAACCGAGGCGAACTGAACGGCAAATGCGATAAGCGTCGTGGGCCAACTTGCGGGGTTTGGCCCTTCATCACATGGCCGCGTTCTTTCGCCCTTCTTTGCGCCCTTTGCGTCTTTGCGGTGACAAATCAGCTTCAGGAAGCGTGGATGGAGACGGGAATACGCCGCGGGCCGAAGGGTTTTTCGAATTTGCCGAAGCGGCCGGCGACTTCCGAGCCGCAGTGGATGCAACGTCCCTCAGCGGAAATCCGGTAGATGAGAATTTTGTACCAGTCGCGCACGATCAGGCTGGTGCCGCAACCGGGACAGAACGTGGTGCCGCCCTCGCTGTCATGCACGTTTCCGGTGTAGACGTAGCGCAATCCTTCCCCCATCGCAATTTTCCGCGCGCGCGTCAGGGTCGCGGGCGGCGTGGGAGGCAGGTCGTTCATCCTGTAGTCGGGATGGAAGGCCGTGAAATGCAGCGGCACGTCCGCGCCAAGCTCGGCGGCCACCCACTTCGATAGCTGGTACAACTCTTCGTCCGAGTCGTTTTTTGTCGGGATCAGCAGGGTTGTAATCTCGAACCAGACGTCGGTCTCGTGGCGCAGGTATTTCAGCGTGTCGAGCACCGGTTGCAGGGTCGAGCCTGTGAGCTTGACGTAGAACTCATCGGTGAATCCCTTGAGGTCCACGTTGGCCGCGTCCATTTTCGCGTAGAACTCGCGCCTCGGAGCGTCGTGCATGTAGCCCGCAGTGACAGCGACGGTTTTGATTCCCCGCTCATGGCATGCGTCGGCGACGTCCATTGCATACTCGGCAAAGATTACCGGATCGTTATAGGTGAAGGCCACGCTCTTGCTGCTGGCGGCTTCGGCGGCAGCGGCAATCTGGTCCGGGCGGGCAAGGTCCATCAACCGGTCCATGTCGCGCGATTTGGAGATGTCCCAGTTCTGGCAGAACTTGCATGCGAGGTTGCAGCCCGCGGTGCCGAAGGACAACACGCTCGATCCGGGGAAGAAATGGTTCAGCGGCTTTTTCTCGATCGGGTCGAGGCAGAATCCCGACGACCGGCCGTAGGTGGTGAGCACCATGCGATCGTCGATGCGCTGGCGCACGAAGCAGGCGCCGCGCTGGCCTTCATGCAGCTTGCAGTCGCGCGGACACAGGTCGCACTGCAGCCTGCCGTCTGCGATCAGGTGCCACCATCGTCCGGGATATGCGGAGGCGGCACTCACCTGGTTTCCGGTTCCGCCCACTTGGCCACGGTATAACGCGACAGGCGCAATCCTGCATCCCAGAAATCCGCGGCAAATCCGGCCTTGCGCTTGAGTTCCTTCAGGAAAGCGCGCGGTTCGGGCAGGTTTTCCCAGACCTGGGGCAGGAAGGTTCCGCGTTTATCCCCGCATTCCAGGACGAGGCCATCGATGCCCGGACGCAATTGCGATAAGGCATCGGCCTCATCGCTGAAAACCATCGGCTGCAGCGCGGAGAGCAATGAGACCTCGATGCGAATCGAATCGAGTTCCTCGACGCGCAGTGGCCCGAAGCGCGGGTCCTTGAAGGCGGCGGCACGGGCATTGGCGCCGACGTCGTCGAGCAGGCTGCGGTGGACGCTGAGGCTGCCGATGCAGCCGCGCAGCTGGCCGTTGTTTTTCAGTGTGATGAAAGTTGCTCCCGGTCGTTGCAAAAACGCAGCATCGCTGTTTACCGAAAAATTCAGGCCGAAGTGGCTGGAGATGGCGGCGCGCGCAAGGGCAACCAGTAGTGTGCCGTCGACACTTTCCGATGTGGCGGAAAGTTCATGCGCGCCAGTGGCTGTATCGGGATAAAACGCAAACGATGCATAGCCGACCACGCGCTCCTTGTCGCCCGCGGTGTCGCCGGAATTGCGCAGGTCCAGCATTTGCGGGCGTAGTCCGCGTCGCGCGGCGGCGCGCAGCAAGCCGTTGACCGGCGTCGCTCCGCACGCCTGTTCGTGGGTCAGTCCAGGTGCGAGGGCCAGGATCATGCGCGTCGTTTGCCCGTCCACCTTCTGTGCCTGCGAGTAGGGCAGGTAATGCGACAGGTCCGAACTGACCACGACCAGGGTCTCGTCGTTGCCCCATAGCAGGTCCAATACTTCCGTGACTTCCTGCAAGGATGCCGTGCCCACGGCCAGCGGCACGAGCGTGAACCCCGCCAGGGTCTGTTGCAGAAACGGCAGGTGCACTTCGAGCGAATGCTCGAGGGCGTGCGCCTGACCGCTGACGCAGATCTGTGGCAGCCGGCGCAGGGATTGCGCCTTATCGAGATCGAGCGGAATTTCGCCGAGCGGCGTAGCGAATGAGGTGGCGTCCGGTAATGCGAGCCCGCGCAGCGCTACGCGGTGCGCCGGACCGAGCAGGACGACGCGGGTGTATTCGTCTCGATAGGGCGCGAGGCACGCATAGGCACTGGCGGCGACCGGTCCGGAGTAGATGTAGCCCGCATGGGGTGCGATGAATGCCTTGGGCCGCCGCGTGTCCGGTGTGCGTGCCGCCGCCAGCAGGATGGAGAGTTGCGCCCGCAACTCTGCGGATGCGCCGGGATAAAATGCGCCGGCAACGGCGGGAGGCCGAACCGAATTCATGATGATGTTCCGTCGGGAAATCGCGCAACGAAGAAGTCATTATAGGCTGGCCGGTCGTGTCCGATCGCGTGGCGGATTTTGCTTTGCAGGGGATACCGCGGGAAAATCTGTTGACCCTGAAGTTGGCGCGTGTATATTACTGACCGCTCAGTCATTTACTCCTCCTTATATTTTGGATCCTCAGCTCAAACAGGAGCGCCGCTGGACCCGACGCAAGGAAGCACGTCCTGCCGAGCTGATGTCGGCCGCGCTCGATTTGTTCGCCGAGCGCGGGTTTGCCGCGACCCGGCTCGACGAAGTGGCTGCCCGCGCGGGCGTGAGCAAGGGCACCCTGTACCTCTATTTCTCCAGCAAGGAGGAATTGTTCAAGGCGGTCATCCGTTCCGGCATCGTGCCGCTCATCGAGCGCGGAGAGCGCCTGCTGGATGAGCATCACGGCAGTTCTGCGGCGTTGTTACGCGAAATCGTCTTCAACTGGTGGGCCTCCGTCGGAACGACGAAACTCGGCGGCATCCCGAAACTGATGTTTTCCGAGTGCCGCAATTTCCCGGAAATCGGCAAGTTCTATTACGACGAAGTCATCAGCCGTGGACACCTGCTGGTGCAGACCGTGCTGGAAAGAGGCATGAAAAGCGGGGAATTCAGACGCATGGATGCGAATTATGCAATGCGGGTGATCCTCGCACCGCTGGTTTACCTGCTGCTGTGGCGCCATTCCTTCGATTTCTGCGACAGCAAGCGCGTTGATCCTGAAAAGTACCTGGACCTGCATCTGGACATGGTCGTGCACGGACTCGGACCCGCGGTCCGGGAAGAAAAAAAAGACGCACAGCCCGCAAAAATAATCAGCATCGAAAAAAAAGGGAGAACTCGATGAAGCGCATTTCGTTCCTGGTAATTGCATTGTTCGCGGGCCAGACCTCAGCCGCCGACCTGTTATCGATCTACCGGGAAGCGCAGATCCAGGATGCGACGTATGCTGGGGCGAAGGCGCAGTACATCGGGGCGCAGGAGAAACTGCCGCAGGCGAAGTCGCTGCTGCTGCCGAGCGTGAGCTTTGGCGCCGGGGCGCACTACAACGACGTGAACAGCCGCTACACGACGCCGTTGTTTCCCTCTGGGCAGATCGACTTCTACGACTATAACTACGGGGTGAAC
>JAYVMZ010000232.1:0-5516 GCA_043758735.1 Betaproteobacteria bacterium | reverse complement strand
CAAAAACGAACAGCGTCGACTTGGTCGAATCGAGCACCATGGCGAGTTTCTCCTTTTCCGGCAATTGCAACAGATAGCGCGGCGCCAGATCGGTCGATGGGTCGATCTGGGATCGGACCAGCCGCACCCGGGCTTCGTCGCGCAGCCCCGCCACCTGTTCGGCGGATCCTCCCGACGCGTTGCCGATGGAATTGATCGGCCGCGTTCGAGAGAGCAGCAGGTCGCCCTTGACCAGTTGCGCCAGCCGGAAATTCGGGTTGGACAGAAGCAGGCTGTCGATGTGGTCGAATGCGGAGGAAAACTTGCTATCGCGGATATCCAGCAGGGCGCGAACCAGCATGGCTTCCGGCGTGGAGATCTGGCGCGAAACCGGTGCCGGCGTGATGCTCAGCGCCCACGCATAGGAGGCGCTGGCGGCAATGATGACCACCAGCGCCTGCACCAGCGTCTGGCGGGAGCCTGCCTGATGACTGCGAGCGGGGCCTTTCACTAGTTCATTCGCTCCTGAACGATTTGCCAGCGGTCACTGTTCTTGACCAGGGTCAGCGTCTTGGCTCCGGAGGTGTTCAATGCGTCGGACTTGTATCCCTGACGGAACTTCACCACCGCGCGACCGTTCGCATCGAATGAAACCTTAGGCGATCCGACGCTCACTTCGATCAACTTCGGCCTGACGATGCGATCGCGCCGGGTGGCCTCCCAGTTCGCCCGCGCCTCGCCACCGGGCACCTGGAAGTTGGGGGCGTAGTAGGCCAGATAGGCATTGGCATCCTTGTTGGACCACGCTTTGGCCCAGCCGTTGACCGCAGCCAAGACGGCATCCGTATCCGCCTTCATGGCCGATGGCGTGGGCTTGGCGGCCGTTGTTGCTGGTTTCTCGGTGGCCGCGGGAAGCGTCGCTGCGGCGACGTCGGTCGTTTCCGGCGATCCCTTGCCGGGCACTACGCTGCCGGTGAACAAATCCTTGATCATGGCCAGCTTGGTCTGCGCGGCAGCATTGCTGCGGTCCAGTTGCAGCGCTTTGTCGTAGGCTTCGCTCGCCATCTTGGCGTAGACATCGCCCAGGTTTTCGTGCGCGATGGCGTAGCTCGGATGCGTGCGGATCGCCATCTCCAGCGACTTGCGCGCCTTGTCGTACTGGCCTTGGGAGGCGTACAGCACGGCCAGGTTGTTATACGGTTCCGGCAGTTCCGGATAATCCTCGGTTAGCGCGCTGAAAACTTTGATTGCGTCCGCCGGCTTGTTTTGCTCAGTCAGGATCAGGCCTTGGAGGAAGCGCGCCCGGGCATCGCGGGGGTTGGCGGTGATGACCGTTTCGATCTTCGCCAGCGCCTCGGCGTAGCTGCCCTGCTTGAACAGTTTGCTGGCGTCTTCGTAGCTGTTGGCGGCAAAACCGGCCTGCATCTGCGACACCAGCAGCAGAGCAGCGCCCAGCGCCAGAAGGGGGATTCGGCTCATGTGTTAAACTTTACCTCAATAACAAACGGTAGGTTGTTGTAATTAATGGCAGATTCTACCAGCAGCATGCTTCAGTCCACAATCTGAAAAATTACGCCGACCGGCTGCGATAGCTTAAGCCCGCAGGCAAGCATTTCCACCCGCTTCGATGCTGAAGATATATAACTCGCTAACCCGCGCAAAAGAGAATTTCGTGCCGATCCTGCCAGGCAAGATCGGCATGTACGTATGTGGAATGACGGTGTACGACTATTGCCACCTCGGGCATGCGCGCGTCATGGTGGTATTCGATCTCGCGAAGCGTTGGCTCTGCGCCAGCGGCTTCGACGTGACCTATGTGCGCAACATCACCGACATCGACGACAAGATCATCCGGCGCGCGGCGGAAAACAGGGAGCCGATCGACGCGCTGACCGGACGGTTCATCCGCGCCATGGACGAGGATGCCGCGGCACTCGGCGTGCTGAAACCCGACCTCGAACCGCGCGCGACGGAAAACGTTCCGCAGATGCTCGACTTGATCGGGCAACTGGTTAAGAAGGGCGTCGCTTATCAGGCGGGAAACGGCGACGTCTACTACGCCGTGCGCGAATTCCAGGGTTATGGAAAGCTGTCCGGAAAATCGCTCGATGAATTGCAGGCGGGCGAGCGCGTCGAAGTGGATGCGAACAAGCGCGATCCGCTGGATTTCGTGCTTTGGAAATCGGCGAAGCCGGGCGAGCCGTCCTGGGATTCGCCTTGGGGCAAGGGCCGGCCGGGATGGCACATCGAGTGCTCGGCGATGAGCGAGCGTTTTCTCGGCGAGCATTTCGACATCCACGGCGGCGGGCAGGACCTGCAGTTCCCGCACCACGAGAACGAGATCGCGCAATCCGAGGGCGCGCACGGCCACGTGTTCGTGAACTACTGGATGCACAACGGCTTCGTGCGCGTGGACAACGAGAAGATGTCGAAGTCGCTGGGAAATTTCTTCACGGTGCGCGAGGTCCTGGCCAGATACGACGCGGAAGTGGTGCGCTTCTTTATTGCGCGCGCGCACTATCGCAGCCCTTTGAACTATTCCGACCAGCATCTCGACGATGCGAAGGGGGCGCTCACGCGTCTGTATACCGCGCTCAAGGCCGTGCCGGCGAATGCAGGCGACATTGACTGGACCCAGCCGCATGCGGCCCGCTTCCGTGAGGCGATGAACGACGATTTCAATACCCCCGAGGCTGTGGCCGTCTTGTTCGATCTCGCCAATGAAGTCAACCGTTCGAAATCGAAGCCTGCCGCGTCGAAGCTCAAGTCGCTTGCTGCCGTCCTCGGATTGCTACAGCAGGAACCCGACGAGTTCCTGCAAGGCGGCCCCGGGGCAACGCTGACTGACGAACAGGTTAGCGAACAGATTGCGGCCCGCTTGTTCGCACGAAAACAAAAAAACTATGCGGAATCGGACCGTATTCGCGCCGAGCTCGACAAAGCGGGGGTCATTCTTGAAGATACGCCAGGCGGCGGGACCACCTGGCGCCGAAGATGAATCGATGCCTTCAAAAAAAAGGGGGCCGCAAATGCGGCCCCCTTTTTTCTTTTCCGCACGAGAACCTATTCTGCGAAGAATGCCTTCACGCGGTCCATCCAGCTTTTCGCCCGGGGATTGTGGCGTCCGCCGTCGCGCTCGTTGATTTCCTCGAGTTCGTGCAGCAACTCCTTCTGCCGCGACGTGAGGTTGACCGGTGTTTCCACCACGACATGGCAGAGCAGGTCGCCGAAAGACTGGCTGCGCACGCCCTTGATGCCTTTGCCACGCAGCCTGAACACTTTCCCTGACTGGGTTTCCACAGGTATCTTGATCTTGGCGTAGCCGTCCAGCGTTGGGATCTCGATCTCGCCCCCGAGCGCGGCCTTGGTAAAGCTCACCGGCATTTCGCAATGCAGGTCGTTGCCCTCGCGTGTGAAAACATCGTGCGGACGGATATGCATCACTACATAGAGATCACCCGGTGGCCCGCCGTTGACGCCTGCCTCGCCTTCGCCAGTGAGGCGGATACGATCGCCTTCGTCGACACCGGGAGGAATTTTCACGGACAGCGTTTTTTGTTTCTTCAACCGTCCCGCGCCGCTGCAGGTTGAACACGGGTTCTGCACCACCTTGCCGCTGCCATGGCATTTCGGGCAGGTCTGCTGGATGGAGAAAAATCCCTGGGTCATGCGCACCTGGCCCTGGCCGTTGCAGGTCGGGCAGGTGACCGGCTGGCTGCCGGCTTTCGCGCCCGACCCCTTGCAGGTCTCGCATCCCTCCATTGTCGGAACGCGGATGCGCGTCTCGGTGCCGCGCGCGGCCTCTTCCAGCGAAATCTCAAGGTTGTAGCGCAGGTCCGCGCCGCGATAGACGTTGGAACGGCCGCGGCCGCCGCCGCCGAAGATGTCGCCGAAGATGTCGCCGAATGCGTCGGCGAATCCTCCAAAACCGGCACCGGCCGCACCCGCATTCATGCCGGCATGCGGGTCCACGCCGGCGTGGCCGTACTGATCGTAGGCCGCGCGCTTGGGCGCGTCGCAAAGCACTTCGTAGGCTTCCTTCGCCTCCTTGAAATGCTCTTCGGATTTCGGATTGTCCGGATTGCGGTCCGGGTGATGCTTCATCGCCAGCTTGCGGTAAGCCTTCTTGATGTCCTCTTCCGAGGCATCGCGATTCACACCCAGCACTTCGTAATAGTCCCGTTTCGCCATTTAATTCTTTCGCTGCAAAGTCGCCGCTTTGCTTTGCCCGACAACACAAGGGGTGAGCCGGCGGTCCGGATCACCCCTCACACTTGAAGCCTGACCGCGTCAGGCGGACTTCTTGTCTTTCACTTCCTCGAACTCGGCATCCACGACATTGCTTTCGTCAGCCTTGTCGCCGCCGGCCTCGGCCTGCGGCGCAGCGCCGCTGCCTTCCGGCTGCTGTTGCGCGTACATCTTTTCGGCCAGCTTGTGCGACGCTTCCGTCAGCGCTTTCGTTTTCGCTTCGATCGCTTCCTTGTCGGAACCCTTCATGGCTTCCTCGACGGCCTTGATTGCGCTTTCGATGCCGGCCTTCTCGTCCGCGCCGATCTTGTCGCCGTGCTCGGTGAGCGATTTCTTCACCGCGTGCGTCAGGCTATCAGCCTGGTTGCGCGCGTCAACCAGCTCGCGTACCTTGCGGTCCTCCTCGGCGTGCTCCTCGGCGTCCTGCACCATGCGCTTGATCTCGTCTTCCTTGAGACCCGAGTTCGCCTGGATCTTGATCTTGTTTTCCTTGCCGGTGGCCTTGTCCTTGGCCGACACATGCAGGATGCCGTTGGCGTCGATGTCGAAGGTGACTTCGATTTGCGGCAGCCCGCGCGGCGAGGGCGGAATGTCGGACAGATTGAACTGGCCCAGGCTCTTGTTGCCCGACGCCATCTCCCGCTCGCCTTGCAGCACATGGATGGTCACTGCGGTCTGGTTGTCGTCGGCGGTCGAGAACACCTGCTGTGCCTTGGTCGGGATCGTCGTGTTCTTCTGGATCAGCTTGGTCATGACGCTGCCGAGCGTTTCGATGCCCAGCGACAGCGGCGTCACGTCGAGCAACAGCACGTCCTTGACTTCGCCTTGCAGCACGCCGGCCTGGATCGCGGCGCCGATCGCCACGGCTTCATCCGGGTTGACGTCCTTGCGCGGTTCCTTGCCGAAGATTTCCTTGACCTTGTCCTGCACCTTGGGCATGCGGGTCATGCCGCCGACCAGAATCACGTCGGCAATGTCATCGAGCTTGACGCCTGCATCCTTGATGGCGATGCGGCAGGGCTCGACGGTTTTCTGGATCAGTTCCTCGACCAGGCTTTCGAACTTCGCACGCGTGATCTTGATCGCCAGATGCTTCGGTCCCGATGCATCCGCCGTGATGTAGGGAAGGTTCACCTCGGATTGCTGCGTGGAGGAAAGCTCGATCTTCGCTTTTTCGGCGGCTTCCTTCAGGCGCTGCAGCGCGAGCACGTCATTGCGCAGGTCGATGCCTTGGTCCTTCTTGAACTCGTCGGCCAGGTAATCCATCAGCCGCTGGTCGAAGTCCTCGC
>JAYVMZ010000231.1:0-3567 GCA_043758735.1 Betaproteobacteria bacterium | reverse complement strand
CCCCCGGAGTCGCGCGACCAGTTTTCGTGTTGACGAATCGTCGGCCAATGAACGTTCCTTACACGCGAAGCTCTTTTCTCTTTCCTCCGTGCCCTCTGTGCCTCTGTGGTGAATGGTTTTCAAGACAACTTCAGCCGGGCCTCACTCACGCCCAGGGAATCCTGTAGACCTTGCCGGTCGCTTTCAGCGCTTCCAGCGTCCACTCGCCGCCCACGCGCGGGATCAGCCATTCCAGGAAGCGCCAGATGTCTTCGTCGGTCGCATCCGGCTCGATGGCATCGAAGCCCGCGACCAGCGCATTGATCTCCAGGCCCGACGGGAACCTTAGTCCGGAGCGGGAGGTGAATACGACTTCGTACTCGCGTCCCGACGCTGCGCGAAAATAACCCGGCGCTCCTCCATCGGCATGCGCGGGCGTCAACCTGAAGGCCTCGACCAGCGCTTCGCGAAATCCGGCATAGTGACCAAGCCGGTCTTCCATCATCACGAAAACGCGCCGGTAATTTTGCGTGCGAATGTCCGCAGGGGCGACGATCTCGATGCTCATGGCTGCCTCCCGTTCTCCTGGTCGCGCAGGAAATCCAGGATGTGGCCGCTGCGCAGGGACTGTTCGAGCCAGCCCATGGTGGCGGCTGAGCGGTCATCCGGTCGCAGCGGGATCAGGCGCGGGAATACGCGGGTGAGCAGCCGGCTGTCGTAGTCCGACATCACGTAACGGTAGGCCGGCAATGCCTCTTCTACGAATCGTTCGCGGTGCACGACCGAGAGGTACAGTCCGCGCTCGATCAGGATGTTGCGCCGCTGGAATAGTATAGGGGCCAACGACCGGCGCATGCATCATGCGCCACGGGAATACACCGCTGTGGAATGCCGTGGGCTCAGGCCAGGCCCAGGTGTTCATCACTACGATGGCCTTGAACAACCCGGGATTCAGTACGGCGCAGGCCAGTCCGGTCGGACCGCCCCAATCCTGGCACACCACCGTGATGCGTTTCAATCCAAGCCGCCGGATGAATTCCGCCAGGTTGGCGATGTGATTTTCGAGGCTGAAATCGTGTTCGCGCGCGGGCCGCTCGGAAAGACCGAAGCCGATGTGGTCTGGCGCGATGACGCGATGACCGGCGTCTTTAAGACGCGGAATGAATTTGCGGTAGAGGAAAGACCAGGTCGGATTGCCGTGAAGCAGCAGCACCGGATCGCCTTCGCCTTCGTCGACATAGTGCATGCGGCGGCCGTTGACCCGCATGAACCGGCTTTCGAACGGAAAGTGTTTGCGAATTTCCGGCGGCAGCGAGGACGCCGGCGCGTTGTCGGTAATCGTCACCATGAATGGATTTTCTCCGCTGGAACGGGGTCATTTCAGGAACGCGGAGTTTGACACGGATGCGGACCGGCGTTCCCGGCGCCATGCAGGCAAAAAAAAGCCCGGCATGGCCGGGCTTTTCTCGTGCGCGGATTGAGGTCAACTGGTGATCTGTACCAGGTGACGGGTGCTCTCGACCGAGCGGGCACCGTTGGCCCACTCGACGTGGGCTTCGTCCCCGACAATGGCTTCGACCACACCGTCCGTTCGCTCCAATACTCCGGAACTGCCGATCAGGTTTACCTTCGCCCGCATCGCTATGCGCGGGCACCGTGTATCGAACAACCTGCGAAAAGCAGAGATCATGGTCGCTCCTCAGAACAGGGAATGATTGTTCTTCGAATCGAGCAGGCGCAGGCGGTACTCGAGTTCGCCCAGGTTCTGGGCCTTGGATAGAAACGCCTCGACCTGGCGATTTTCCTGCTTGGCCAAGTAGTTGTCGATGGAATCCAGCATTTTGCTCAGTACGTTCATATTCGGCCTCCTATGAGCCAGTGAAACTATTTATTGCACTGCGCCATTATCGGCTTTTCCGGCCGATGATCTACGAGGCATATGGCATTGCTGCTATGCAATAAAAGCATGTAATTCCAGGGAACTGGACGGCAGACTTGAGGCGAAAAATGAACAGGGGGAATTGGCCCGCGTGATTGCGGGTCCACCCCGAAAGGACCAAGCAGGAGCGCGGCCCGAGGCAGGGTCGGCGGGGGGGGTTCTATCCGCCGGGCACTTGGTGCGCCGGGATCAACCGGAGCGTTTAGTGGGCTTCGGCTTTTGTTCCGACGGGGGTTGTTGGGCGGATTCGTGAATCGTTTCCAGCGCCGACTTTTGCATTTCCAGCGTCTTGCCCGTCATTTGCACGAACGTTAGATTCATCTTCAGCCAGTTCTCCACGGCCTGAAGCTCCTGGATCTTTTTCTCGATCTCTTCGACGTCCATGGTCGGCTGGAACATGCCGGGTATCGGGAACGACATCGGGTTCCACATCTTCTGGAAAAACTCGAATAATTCTTTGGAAGGATCTTCTGCCATTGCTTGCTCCGCGCGCGGTGATTAGTAACTAGTGATTGATGAATGGGGACAGCATACCCGCGACCTTGCACAAGACAATAATGCCGCTGAAATCTGCGGCATTATTGTTGCGCAGCTTTTCCCGCGCCCTCATACCCCGGTTCCGCGGAGCGCTACATTGTCGGGCCGAGTATCCACGGCGCAAACTCGTCTTCGCCGTAGCCCATCGCTTCGCTCTTGCTCTGCTCGCCGGATGCCGTGCGCAGGATGATCTCGAAGAATTTCTGGCCGACTTCCTGGATGCTGGCCTTGCCGTCGACGATGACGCCGCAGTTGATGTCCATGTCGTCTTCCTGCTTGTTGAACATCGCGGTATTCGTGGCGAGCTTCAGCGACGGTGACGGCTTGCAGCCATAGGCAGAACCGCGTCCCGTCGTGAAGCAAATCATGTTGGCGCCGCCGGCAACCTGGCCAGTGGCGGACACCGGGTCGTAGCCGGGGGTGTCCATGAACACGAAACCTTTGGCGCTGACATGTTCGGCGTATTCGTACACGCCCATCATCGCCTGGGTACCGCCCTTGGCGACCGCGCCCAGGGACTTCTCCAGGATCGTGGTGAGACCGCCCGCCTTGTTGCCGGGGGAGGGATTGTTGTTCATCTCCCCGCCAAGCTTGGTGGTGTAGTCCTCCCACCAGTGGATGCGCTGGACCAGCTTTTCGCCGATCTCGCGGGTGGCCGCGCGGCGCGTCAGCAAATGCTCTGCGCCGTACACTTCCGGTGTCTCGGACAGGATAGCGGAGCCGCCGTTGCGCACCAGGATGTCCACCGCCGCGCCAAGCGCCGGATTGGCGGAAATGCCTGAGTAGCCATCGGAGCCACCGCACTGCAATCCCAGCGTCAGGTGAGAAACCGGAACAGTTTCGCGCTTGACGTTGTTGGCGTCAGGCAGCAACTCCTTGATGCGTGCAATACCGTCGGCGACAGTCTTCTTTGTGCCGCCGGTTTCCTGAATAGTGAAGGCCTGCAGCTGGCGCGAACGAGTCAATCCCTGCGCAGCCAGCAGATTATTGATCTGGTTGGCTTCGCAACCCAGGCCGATCATCAACGACGAATGGAAGTTCGGATGCGTGGCGTATCCCGCGAGCACGCGGCGCAGCAGATCCACCGGCTCGCCTTCGGAGCCCATGCCACA
>JAYVMZ010000230.1:0-3307 GCA_043758735.1 Betaproteobacteria bacterium | reverse complement strand
GACGAAGACATCAGCCTGGCCGAGGCCGCGCTGCTGATCGCGGGCCACGGCTATCCGGACCTGAACGTCGCCGCTTATCTCTCGCGCATCGAAGAGCTTGCTTACATGCTCAGGCTGCGCATCGATGAAGACGACAGCATTCCCGAGCGCATCAGCGCGCTGAACCAGTTCCTGTTCGGCGAACTTGGATTCGCGGCCAACTCCGACGACTACTACGATCCGCGCAACAGCTTCCTCAACGAAGTGCTCGAGCGCCGCACCGGCATTCCGATCACGCTATCGGTGATCTACATGGAGCTCGGCCGCAAAGTCGGCCTGCCGCTGCAGGGGGTGAGTTTCCCGGGGCATTTCCTGGTCAAGTGCGCGGTGCCCGAAGGCGCGGTCGTGCTCGATCCGTACTCCGGCGGCATCTCACTCGGATTGCCGGACCTGCAGAAACGCCTGCGCGAAGTGCAGGGCGGCGAAGTTTCCCGCGCCATCGTCGCCGAGTTGCTGGTCTCGGCGAGCAACAAGGACATCATCGTGCGACTGCTGCACAACCTCAAAGCGATCTACCTGCGCGAGCACAAACTCGATAAGGCGCTGCCGATCATGAACTGGATCATCGCGACCATGCCGGAACAGACCCCTGAACTGCGCGACCGCGGCATGATCTACCAGGAACTCGAGTGCCCGCGTGCGGCACTGACCGATTTCGAAACCTACCTGCAGCTTTCGCCGGGCAGTGATGACGCGGGGGACATTCGCGGGAGGATTATTGAGCTGCGCAAGGAAGTCGCGCGATTGAATTGAAGAGGCCGTGACTACGTGACTATTGTGACTACGTGACTGCCGTGGAAGCTTGACGACCTATACGGCTCTACTGCTCTTGCGACAGTCACGATAGTCACGTAGTCACGACAGTCACGGCTTCACCTCACTCTCCCAATGAAATTCCTCCGCCACCCATCCCCCTACCTCCTCCTCTCGCTGACTTCGCTCTTCTGGGCCGCGAACTGGGTCGTCGGGCGGGCGATGCGCGACGAGATGCCGCCGGTGGCGATGGGGTTCTGGCGCTGGACGATCGCGCTGCTGATCCTGCTGCCGTTCGCCGCGCCGGAGTTGCGGCGCAAGCGGGATGTCGTGCGCGCCAACTGGCTGACCCTGACGTTGCTCGGCGTTCTGGGTGCGATCGCCTTCAACACGCTGATCTATGTCGGGCTGCAGTACACGGCGGCGACGAATGGCGTGCTGTTCAATTCGATTTCGCCGGTCCTGATCATCCTGTTGTCGTGGGTGATTTCGCGCGAGCGCATCTCGAAGCTGCAGGCATGCGGCGTCGTGCTCTCGCTGTGCGGCGTGCTGGTGATCGTGGCGCGCGGCGATGGCGCCACGCTGGCCGCATTCCACTTCAACCGCGGCGACCTGTGGCTGATCACGGCCATGGTCCTGTGGGCCGTCTATACGATCGTGCTGCGCCGACGGCCGCCCGCGCTTTCCGCGACGGGTTTCCTGACGGCCATGCTGCTGCTCAGCCTGCCGTTCCTGCTGCCGTTCTACCTGTGGGAATTCAGCCAGCGCGGTGGCTTCACATTGACGCCAGCAACGGTGGCGGCCCTCGCGTACTACGGCACCATCCCGTCGATCGTCGCCTATCTGTTCTGGAACCGCGGCGTCTCGCAAGTCGGTCCCAACAAGGCCGGCCTGTTCGTGCACCTGATGCCGCTGTTCGGCGCGATCCTGTCGGTGATTTTTCTCGGCGAGCGGTTGTACGCGTATCACTACGCGGGGGCGGTTTTTATTTTTAGCGGGATTTACCTCACGACCAGGAGGTCGTGAGGGGGTAATTAGTGATTGGTGATTGGTGATTGGTATTAGATTTTTGGCGCCTTTTACTAACCACCAATCACCAATCACCAATCACCGATCGGTCTTTCCATCAAATTCCGCGCGAGCGCTCAGAATTTGATCGAAAGACCGATCGAATGCACCGATGAATCCAGCCCAACCCCCGCCCTCGGGCCGGACGCATTGTTGCCGATCAACTCGGAATAGCGTTCGGATTCGGCGTGCACGGTGATGGACTTGCTCAATCCGTAACTCAGTCCGATGCCGTAGACCTTGCCGAAACTGCTGGGATCATCCGTGGCGTGGTGGCCGTTGGATTCGTCCTGGAAGCCTTTCTGCCAGTAGTGCAAGCCGAGCTTTCCGTAGACCGACAGACCGGAGTGCAGAGGCAGCGTGGCAATGCCGGCCAGGCTCCAGGCAGAGCCATAGCAGGAACGATAGGCATCGCTGGCGGCGGGGTCGCCATTGCAGCCGGATGAACCGGAGCCGAACTGGGTCTGGGAGCCTTCGATGGCGAACGCATGGTTGAGGCGGTAGCCGCCGTATTGGCGCAACGCATTCAGGCTTTCCGGATTAGAGCCGGGCGGGTTGAACATGCCGGGCAGGGAGTCCCGCACACCGACAGAATTGTTCAAACCCCAGAAGCCCGTCTTATGCCCGCCGTACCATGGGTCGTCATTCTGGGCAAAGGCCGCACCGCCTGCTGCAACAAGCATCGTCAGTACAATCGTCTTGAGCGATGAGTTTCGGGTTGGCATGATGCGATCGTTGTCCTTATTCCTAATTTTAGTCATTTTCACCACACTGTCAGCCGGTTTTTCAATGGATTCGCAACAAAACAACACTTCCGGCCCAAAAAGCGAGGAGCAAACGGCCCGGCAGGCGGAAATGTTCGCCAACCGCATCGCCAAGAATGCGAAACACCTCGGCAAATGGGCAAAAAATGCCGGCATCGACTGCTTCCGCATCTACGATCGCGATATTCCCGAGCTGCCTTTTGCACTCGATCTTTATTCCGGACGAGCGCATTTGCAGGAATACAGCAAGCCGGTCATGGATGCCCGCGCGCAAAAGCGCTGGCTCGCGGCCATGCACGCGGCGGCGGCGGACGCGTTGAAGTTGCCGTTAGGCAGCGTCGTGCTGAAGCAGCGTCATGGCCAGAGTCCGGAAGAGCAGTACCGCAAGCTTGCCGGGAGTGCGCAGGATTTCGTGGTGCAGGAGGGCGGGCATCGCTTCATCGTCAACCTGACCGATCACCTCGATACCGGCTTGTTCCTCGACCATCGCGAGACGCGCGCGTTGGTCGGTTCATTGGCCCGCGGCCGGCGCGTGCTGAACCTGTTCTGCTATACGGGAAGCTTCAGCGTCTATGCCGCGCGCAACCAGGCCGCTTCCACCACCAGCGTCGATTTGTCGAAAACCTATCTCGACTGGGCGAGGCGAAACTTCGAACTCAACAAACTCGAATTCGGGCGCAACC
>JAYVMZ010000229.1:0-12474 GCA_043758735.1 Betaproteobacteria bacterium | reverse complement strand
GGCATCCCAGGTCTGCGTTTGCGGCCGGGACTCCAGCAACGCCTTCGACTTCTCGTCAAGGATGCGGCCGAGGTCCGGGCGATGGATAAAGGTGTGCCGGTCGCCTGCGGCACTGGCCAGCGCCAGAGAATCGATTTGAACGGTAGCGAGTCGCGCATGCAGGTCCGCAACGTCCAACTCGCGATGCACGGCATCCCGGGCACGCGCGTGCGCCAACTGGAAATCCAGCAGTTCCCTTGTCGGGATGCTGCCGCCGGCGCGGCCGAGGCCGATGCGCGCCGGGGTGAAGCGTCGCAATGCGTTCCATGGATCACGATGGGTCGGGACGATCGCGGTTGGGATAAGGGGTGGCTTCGCCATCGCTCAGCGCTCCGTAAGACCCAGCAGCGGATGCCCGCTTGCCACACTACGCAATCGCGTGCCGTCTTCGACGATACCCATCTGCGCCAGCCAGGCTTCGAATTCCGGCGCGGGCTTGAGCCCGAGTACCTGGCGCAGGTAGAGCGCGTCGTGAAAGGAGGTGCTCTGATAGTTCAGCATGATGTCGTCAGCGCCGGGCACGCCCATGATGAACATACAGCCCGCCGTGCCGAGCAGCGTCAACAACGTGTCCATGTCGTCCTGGTCTGCGTCGGCGTGGTTGGTGTAGCAGACATCCATGCCCATCGGCAGGCCGAGCAGCTTTGCGCAGAAATGATCTTCCATGCCAGCGCGGATGATTTCGCGGCCGTCCAGATATTCCGGCCCGATGAATCCTACGACGCTATTGACCAGAAGCGGCGAAAACGCCCGTGCCACGCCGTAGGCGCGCGCTTCGCAGGTCTGCTGGTCGACGCCGTGATGCCCGTTTGCTGAAAGCGCGCTGCCCTGCCCGGTTTCGAAATACATCACGTTGTCGCCCACCGTCCCGCGGCGTAGTTCGCGCGCCGCCTGGTTGGCTTCGCCCAGCAACGCGAGATTGAAGCCAAAGCTGTCGTTGGCGGTCTGCGTGCCGGCGATCGACTGGAATACCAGGTCCACCGCCGCGCGCCGCTCGATGGCCTGCATCGTATTCGTTACGTGCGTGAGGACGCAGGACTGGGTCGGAATCCGGTAGGTCCGGATGATTTCGTCCAGCATCCCGAGCAGGCGGATTACCTGGTCGACATTGTCGGTGGCGGGATTGATCCCGATCACGGCGTCGCCGCAACCATACAGCAATCCATCGAGGATGCTGGCCGCGATGCCTTTGGGATCGTCGGTCGGATGGTTCGGCTGGAGGCGGTTCGACAACCGTCCCTCGAGGCCGAGCGTATCGCGAAATTTCGCAACGACGCGGCACTTGCGCGCCACCAGCACCATATCCTGGATGCGCATGATCTTCGAGACGGCAGCCGCCATTTCCGGCGTGATGCCCGGCGCCAGCGCGCTGAGTAACGAGGAATCGGTATCGTAGCCGAGCAGCCAGTCGCGAAAATCCCCGACCGTCAGGTGCGCCACCGGCGCGAACGCGGCCGCGTCGTGCGTATCGAATATGAGCCGGGTGACTTCGTCGCTCTCGTAAGGCACGACTGCTTCATCGAGGAAAACCTGCAGCGGCGTATCCGCCAGCGCCATCTGCGCCGCCACGCGCTCTTCTTTGCTGCCGGCGGCAAGGCCGGCCAGCCGGTCTCCCGAGCGCGCGGGAGTGGCCTTCGCCAGCAGGGTTTTCAGGTCAGTAAAATGATAGCGGCGCTCACCGAGCGTACAGGAATAGCCTGCCATGTTCGAGGATTTCGGGGATTGCCAACGACCAGACCATCATAGCATCCGGGCATCAGCCGACCAGAGGCCGGCATGAAATTCGTTGACGCAAAGTGACCACGTAGCGCACCACGCGCCGGCTTGCGGAATGCACGACCAGCCTGTCGCCGGAGCGCAGATCGCGCAGAAAAGAAAAATGACTGTCGCGACCTCCACTGACAACGGCATTGCCTGGATCGCCAGGCAACGGCGTGCCGTCGATGTGGCCGGGCCCGACGGCAAGAGTACGTTCTCCTGCTCCCGCCAGCACCATCAGCGCGGCCCCCTGGCGCGGTGCTTCCAACCGCGCCACCGGAAAAATTTCCGCCCACGGCCACGGCTTCACTGCGGCACCGGTCGCTAGCGACCGGTGCCAGGCCAGAGCGATCAACCGCTGCGCCAGCCGCGCCTTTGCGCGGGTGACCATCGCTCCGCCTGTCTGCCAAAGTGGCATGGCCGTCGATCCCGTATCCGGCATCCGCTGTGCGCGCGCCGTCACGATTTGCGCCTTGCCAGTGAGTACACGAACAACCCGAGGAAACCGGCGCCGAGCGCCAGAAGCAGATAAAGCAACGCGGGCGAGGACGTGCCGCTTTTGTGCAGCGAATCGAACACCGCTTCGTGCGTCGATTGCTGCGGCAGGCTCACCGGCGCCGCTGCCGATGCGCTGACTGCCTGGGCCGCCAGATGCACCGGACCTGCGTCCTGCTTTCCGCGCGCCTCCATTTCGGTTCCGCGGCCCTGGACCGGTTCGGACGATGCCAAGGTCGGCGCGCCCGAAGCCTGTGCCGGCGGCGCGATGACGGTCAGCGACAACACCGTCAATGCCAGCAGCAGCGCGAAAGCCGTTCCCGCCAGCACGGCGGTGATGACGATGCGGATCACATCGCGGGCCATTGAAACTGCCGGCGCCTGCGGTCCGGCCAAACTGCGATACGGAAATAGATTCATGTTGTTCCCCGTTGCTGTTGATGTGCGAATTGCACGAACGCCATTGAAGCCCCGCTCAGGGGCGGGAGAACGCCAGGGAAAGGGAAAGCTGCGGGCGAAAAGTGGCAACAAAATGGCATTTCGGCTCGCCATGCTTGGCTGTGCCACGCTCGGGTATAGTGCTTCGCCATGCGCCCGTTTAAGAAAAGGCACTGGTGAAAAGTTTTTTATAAGCGCCTTATCATGCCCAGACGCATAGCCATCGTTGAAGACGACCCCGCGATCCGCGAAAACTACGCGGACGTGTTCCGTCGTCAGGGCTACGAGGTCACCGCGTTCTCCAACCGTCCGGAAGCACTCAAGGCGATGCGTATCCGCCTGCCGGACCTGGCGCTGATCGACATCGGGCTGGCGGACGAAATTGAAGGCGGCTTCGCGCTGTGCCGCGAACTGCGTGCCCTGTCGTCGACCCTGCCCATCATCTTCCTGACCGCGCGCGATGGAGACCTCGACACCGTATCTGGCCTGCGCATGGGCGCGGACGACTACCTGACCAAGGACATCAGCCTTCCGCACCTCTTGGCCCGCATCGCAGCGCTGTTCCGGCGGGTCGAAGTCATGGGCGCACCGGCGACTGCCGAAGACGTGCTGGAGCGCGGGCGGCTCAGGCTGAACCTCAAGCGCATGGAAGCGCATTGGGCGGAGCAGCAGGTCGAACTCACGCTGACCGAATTCTGGATCGTGCATGCGCTCGCCAAATATCCGGGGCACGTGAAGGATCGCGACGCACTCATGCGCGAAGCCAGCCTGACCGTGGACGACAGCACCATTACCTCCCACGTCAAGCGCATCCGCCGCAAGTTTGCCGCACTCGACGCCGCTTTCGATTCGATACAAAGCGTCTACGGCATGGGTTACCGCTGGCATGGCGACCGCTGATTTCCCTGTAAACCCCGGGCGCCGCGGGCCGGGTCTGCGCTTCGGACTGCGCCTGAAACTGTTCCTGGCCGCGAGCATCCTGCTGCTGATTCCCCTCCTCGGCTTTCTTTATGTGCGCGAACTCGAGCATCTGTTGCTGAAGGTGCAAGAGCAAGGCGTCATCGCCACCGCCCGGGCAGTGGGCACGGCGCTCAACGACCGGCCCAGCCTGTTCCTGAGCGGCGAGGTGTATCCCTTCGCATTGGCGCAGGACAACGACCTGCGCATCGACAACCTGCCCGCGCCGATCGTCATCGATGGGCAGACGGAGGATTGGGCGAAACAGCCGGTGACGCCCCACGCCGTGGGAGCGGGTGCAGGCAGCCCCGAGTCGCGCGCCTTCTCCGCGCGCTATCGCATCGGCCGGCAGGGCAATGCCATCTATGCGCTGTTCGAGGTGCAGGACGCAAAAGTGGTGCTGCGCGATCCTGATAAGGATCCCTTTCAGGCGGCCGACCATCTGGAAGTCGCCGTGGTCACGCCGGACGACGAGTTCCTGCGGTTCGCCATTGATGCACGCGGCACCGGTAAAGCGTTGGTCCACCTTCTGACCGCAGACGGCGAACAGGTCATCGACAACCGCATCCAGGCCATCTTTCGCCTTGTCCCGGGAGGCTACCTGATGGAACTGCGTCTGCCGCGATCCCTGGTGGGACCGCGCCTGGGCTTCACCGTCGTCGACGTCGACGATCCCGCCCCGGGGTCGGCCGTGGTTTCGATCAGCACGTCCGATACGTCGGGCAAGCAAACGCTCGGTGCTGTCATCGTGCCCTCGCCCGAAGTCAGCGAACTGGTAAGCAGGCTGGGGCGCGCGCGTTCACGAATTTGGGTGCTCGACGTGAACCGCCGCGTGATCGCGCAGGCCGGTTCGCTGCGCGCGCCCCCAGCACTGAACGATCCGGACCAGGATGCGATCATGCGTTTCTGGGAAGCGGCGGCGGATGTGCTCGTGCGTCCGATCCTGCGACTGGCGAAGTCGGAACCGAACGAGGATTTCCAGGACATCGCCCCCGGCACCTATCGCCTGGAAGGACGCGAGATCGACGATGCCCTCGCTGGCCAGACCGGCACGCGCCGCCGCCTTACGCCAGATTCGCGCGCCGTTGTGTTGTCGGCCGCGCAGCCGGTATGGCTGGAAGACAAAGTGGTGGGCGCAGTGCTGATCGAAGAGACCACCAATGATGTACTCGCCTTGCGCAACCGTGCCTTCGAAAAACTCTTCGCCGCCCTGCTCGTGGTCTACGTCGGCGGCACCGCCGCGCTGCTGATTTTCGCTACGCGCCTGTCGCTGCGCATCCGCCGCCTGCGCGATGAAGCGGAACATTCCATCGACCCCCACGGTCGCGTGCTCGGCACCGTCAGCGGCTCGGACGCGGGCGACGAGCTTGGCGACCTGTCGCGCAGCTTCGCCGACATCCTGCGCCGCCTGCAACAGTACACCGGCTATCTCGAGTCTCTGGCGGGCCGCCTGTCGCATGAGTTGCGCACGCCGGTCGCGGTGGTGCGCTCTTCACTTGATAACCTCAAACAGGTCGAATTGTCCGACGAAGCCCGTGTGTACCTGCATCGTGCCGAGGATGGACTCTCGCGTTTGAGCACCATCTTCACGCGCATGAGTGAAGCAACCCGCCTGGAACAGTCGCTCGCCTCCGTCGAGCGCGAGCGTTTCGACCTTGCCGATGTCGTACGTGGCTGTGTCGAGGGCTACCGGCTCGCGCATCGCGAACGTGTGTTTGTATTCGATGCCGGCTCCGGCCCCTTCCCTGTCGTCGGATCGCCCGACCTGGTCGCCCAGATGCTCGACAAGCTTGCCGCCAACGCCGTGGAATTCAGCGCGGCCGGCAGCACGATCCGCTTCGAACTGCAACGCGAAGCGTCGGTCGCACGCCTGTCGGTCATCAACGAAGGCCCGCCGCTGCCCGCCGACATGCAGGACCGGCTGTTCGAATCGATGATCTCGGTGCGCGAGAAGAAATCGCAGACCGAGCCCCACCTCGGGCTGGGGTTGTACATCGTGCGCCTGATTGCCGAATTCCACGGCGCCCTCGCCAGCGCGCGCAATCGCGAAGACGACACCGGAGTCGAAGTCCTCATCGATTTTCCTCTTTCCCAAAATCCTGAAGTTTAGTTCTCACCACGAAGGCACGAAGAACACGAAGTTGCACGAAGAAAAGCCTAAACGCAGCAGGTGTACCTCGCGTGGGGCTGACTTTATGGGCTTGTTAGCTGAACCACGCAAGCATCCGATCACGCCACAAATAAGCCAAATTCCGCTTTTGACCTTCTTCGTGTTCTTCGTGCCTTCGTGGTGAGACTTAAAATTGGTTGAGTCGCGGCGAGACTTAAGTGATGGCCGCCCTACTCCGCGATGACCAGCGTTTCGGCGTCGCCCTTTTTCGGCACCCGGGTCTTGCCGATGAACAGCAGCAGGGGCAGCGATGCCAGTGCGATCAGCGCAAAGATCCAGAAATCCCCGGTAAAGGCGATAAGCGCCGATTGCAGGCTGACTTCCCTCTCCAGTTTCGCCAGCGACTGGACGGTCGCCATGCTCCAGCCGTTTGCCCCCTGGGCTTGCAGAGCGCGATTGAACGGCGAGACATGTTCGGATATCTGCGCGTGCATGACGCTGCTGGTGCGTACGAACAGCGCCAGGGCACCCGATACGCCAATACTCGCGCCGATGCTGCGCACCAGGTTGAATAACGCCGTCGCTTCCGTGCGCATATGAGGTTGCAGTGACGGGAACGCGATGACCTGGATCGGGACCATGATGATGCCGCCACCAATGCCCTGCAGGAGGTTCGTCCAGACCAGCGGCCACGTACCCACATCTGCGGTCCAGTTCGACATCTCCCAGCTCGACCACGCGAGGCACAACAGGCCAAAGGCAATTAATGCTCGCGGATCGATCCGGCCGGTGACTCGACCGCCGATCATCATGGCGACGAACAGGCCGACGCCGCGCGGCGCCTGCAGCAGGCCGATCATGTCGATCGGGTAGCCGCGCACCTGGTCGAGGAAGGACGGCATCAGCACCATCGGCGGCGTGGTCACGAATCCATAGACGAAGACAAAGACCAGGCCGAGGAAGAAATTGCGCTGGGTCATCAGCCGCGGATCGAGGAACGGCTGCTTTGCCGTAAGGCTGTGCACGTTGAAAAGATAGAGCCCGAGCACTGCAAGGCAGCCTTCCGTGATGATCTCCCACGACTCGAACCAGTCGAGCTGGCCACCGCGGTCGAGCATCAATTGCAATGACCCGATGCCTAGCGACAACGTCAGGAATCCGAACCAGTCGAGCTTGCGCCCGGGATCGCGGGTGGTCTCGGGCAGGAATACTGCCGCGCCGGCCAGCGCCAGAAAGCCGAAGGGCACATTGATGTAAAAGATGTACCGCCAGCTCAGATACTCCGTCACGTAGCCGCCCACCGTCGGTCCGACGAACGAACCCAGCGTAGCCGCCATGCCCCATAGCGCCATGGCCTTGGCTTGCTCTTCCGGCGGATAGGTATCGAGGATGATCGCGTGCGACAGCGGAATCAGGAAGGCGCCGCCCATGCCCTGCAGGATGCGAGCCAATACTTCCACTTCAAGCGAGTTGGCCGACCCGCACACCACTGACGCCACCAGGAAAATGCTGACCGCCCACATGAACAGCCGCTTGCGTCCGAATCGCAGGCTCAGCCATCCCGAGGCCGGCATGGACAGCGCGGACGCAACGATATAGGAGGTGATGACCCAGCCGATCTGATCCTGCGTGGCCGAGAACGTGCCCTGCATGTGCGGCAATGCGACGGCCGCAATGGTCCAGTCAACCGAGTAAAGAAAACTCGCCAGCCCGACCGACGCGGTGATCAGCGCGGAATGCTTTGCCGACCCGGTCACATCAGCGGCGCGTGCCCGCGAGCGCGGTTCGCGGTTCGAGGAAACGCGGCAGCCAGCCGTCGTTGACCATCTTCTGTACGACACGCGGCAGCCCGCGCGGACGGCCTGTATCCACCGAGACGGTCACCGTCATGCCCGCTCGCAATTGTTGCGGCTGGCCGGACGTCTGCTCGACCTTGATGCGAACCGGAATGCGCTGGACGACTTTCACCCAGTTGCCGGTCGCGTTCTGCGGCGGCAGTACCGCGAATTCCGCACCGGTAGCCGCGGCGATGGTTTCGACGCTTGCTGACCACTCGCGATCCGGATAGGCATCCGCCACGACTTTGGCGAGCTGGCCGACCGTCATGTAGGTCAGCTGCGTTTCCTTGAAGTTGGCCTCGATCCACACTGGACCGCTGTCGATCAGGCTGAACATCGGCGCGCCTGTCTCGACGAACTCGCCGACCTGCAGCTTCATGTTGCTCACGACGCCGGTGAATGGCGCCTTGATGAAGGCACGCTTCATGTCCAGATCGGCGGCGTCGTAAGCAGCGCGTGCCTCGGCATAACGCGGACTGCGTTCCGGCGGCAAATTAGGATCGCCGGATAAATTGGCCAGGATGCGATTCGTGCGTTCGCGGATGTTTTCCAGGCGGCTTTTGGCGCCCAGGACCGCCTGGCGCGCCTCATCATAGGTGTCGCCGCGCGTCATGCCCTTTTCCTTGAGAAATTCCTGGCGGACGAGCTGCTTCTCCAGGAAATCGATGCGGCTGCGTGCCTCGGCGGCTTCCTGCAGGATGGCGCGATACTCGGCACGCATCGACTGGACATCGGTGCGAATCACCTCCATCCGCGCCTTCGCGCCGTCCATCGCGATCTGGTAGGGCTCGGGGTCGAGGCGAAACAGGACGGTACCGGCAACGACGGCCTGGTTGTCGTGCGCGATGACCTCGATGACGCGACCCGTCACCGCTGCACTGATCGGCACGATGTTCGCCTTCACATAGGCGTTGTCGGTCTCCGCTTCCTGCCCACCGGTGGAATAGATATAGAGTGCAGCGGCCACCGCAATCAGCGGCACCACGACCAGCAGAAAAATTCGCACTGCCCGGTGCACGACGATTACCGCCTTGTTGGTCGATTCGGACATGTCAGCGCTTGCGAGCCTTCTTCACGCCGTTGCCGCTGGCGCCGTTCTCGGGCTTCCACAGGTTCGTTTTTATGGCGAGCAGTGCGTCCACGAACTCGTTCGTTTGCGATGCCGACAGGCCGTACAACGCGTCGCGGCGCAGTTCCGCGGCCGCCGCGCGCATGGTCTTGATGGCTGGCTCAACTTCTTTCGTCAGGAACACGCGCTTGGCGCGCCGGTCGCCGGCATGGCCTTCGCGACGCACCCAGCCCTTCTGCTCCATGCGGTCGAGTAACCGGCCCAGCGTGGCTTTTTCCACTTCGAGGATGACGGCCAGCTCGGACTGCGTGACCCCGTCGTTGCGAAATAAATGGTTAAGCACCCACCACTGCGAGCGCGTCAGGCCGAGCGATTTCACGCGCCGGTCGAAAGCGGTGCGCATCAGCCGGGCAACGTCGTTCAGGATGAAGCCGAAATTGCGGGACAGGTCTTCACGGAACATGGGCGGATTCTAACCCCTAATTGGTCGCCTAGCTTACTATATGCCAGGCTATCATCTCTAGGGCGATTAGGGCGATTTTCACCACAGAGACACAGAGGGGCACAGAGGATTACCGTAATAGAACAGGAGCAGCCATTTACCGAGGTTGCCAAACTGGCGTGCAAGGGGCCTTCGATTTCATTTTCCATTGCCTTGAATCTGCATTTTCTCCGCGTCCTAAAAGGGTACTCCGACGTGCTGCGCACGTAGGGTATCTGTGCCTCTGTGGTGAGTGCATTTTGTATTGCCTGCTAGAATCGGGATCAAATCAGGGAGGAAGGGCCACAACATGAAAATAACAGCCGTCGAAACCATCAATCTCGGCGAATTCCCGAACGTTCTATGGGTGCAGATCCACACCGACGAGGGCATCGTCGGGCTCGGCGAAACCTTTTATGCGGTCGCCCCGGTCGCGGAGCACATCCACCAGACCTGCGCGGAATACCTGCTCGGCAAGAACCCGCTGGAAATCGACAAGCACAGCCGGCATTTCCTGAACACCTATCTGGGCTTCAACAGCGTCGGCGTGGAAATGCGCGCCGCCTCCGCGATCGATATCGCACTGTGGGATCTCTTCGGCCAGGTCACCGGCCAACCGATCTATCAGCTGCTCGGCGGGGCTTCGCGCGACAAGGTCCGCGTGTACAACACCTGCGCCGGTTACCAGTATGTCCGCGCCAAGCCGACCCAGGGCACCGAGAATTTTGGTCTGCCCACGAAGATCGACAAGAAGAACCGGCCTTACGAAGATCTGATGGCATTCAAGACCGATGCTGGCGAACTGGCCAAGTCGCTGCTGGAGATGGGCATCCACGGCATGAAGATCTGGCCGTTCGACGAAGCCGCGGAAGCCTCAAACGGAAGCTATATTTCCAATGCCGATTTGAAAAAGGCCATGCGCCCGTTCGAGCAGATCCGCAAGGCCGTCGGCGACAAGATGGACATCCACGTCGAATTCCATTCGATGTGGAACCTGCCTACCGCCATTCGCATCGCCGAAGCGCTGGAGCAGTTCGATCCGTTCTGGTACGAAGACCCGATCAAGATGAACAACATCGATGCGGTGGCCGACTATGCTCACCGTACCAATGTCTGGGTTACGGCATCGGAGACGCTGGGCACGCGCTGGGGCTTCCGCGAGTTATTCGAGAAACAAGCCGTTTCGGTATGCATGCTGGACGTCGGCTGGACCGGCGGCCTGTCGGAATCCAAGAAAATCGCCACGATGGCCGAGGCGTATCAGCTTCCCGTCGCGCCGCACGACTGCACTGGCCCGATCCTGCTGACCGCGTCGGTGCATCTGTCGATGAATTGCCCGAATACGCTGGTGCAGGAAATGGTGCGGGCGTTCTACTATGACTGGTACGGCAAACTCGTGACCGAACTGCCGCCGGTCAAGAACGGCTTTATTACCGCGCCGAAGGGCCCGGGCCTCGGCACCAGGCTGCAGCCGTCGGTGTTCAAGCGCAAAGACATCACACGACGAATTAGTAAATTAGGGAAATAAAAGATCCATCTCGCTCTCACCGCGGAGGACGCAAAGGACGCGGAGGAAGAAAATGAGGAAAAAAAATAGTCTATGGGTAATGTTTTAGGGTATGCGGCAGGGCGACGGAAAAATTAAGCCCGAACTTGGTCAGCAAGTGAACGCTCAATAAAGAGGAGAAGCGTGGAGGAAAATAATCTCGGCGGGACGATTCTGGGTTGTGCGATGAAGGTGCATTCCGCGTTGGGGCCAGGACTATTGGAAAGCACTTATGAAGCGTGTTTAGTCCATGAACTGTCCAAGGCGGAATTAGCGGTAGCTCGGCAAGTTGCCCTGCCAGTTCGGTATGATGGAATTGAACTCGACACCGCATATCGAATTGACTTGCTCGTAGAAGATTTCGTAGTTATCGAGTTGAAAGTCGTCGAACAACTGATGCCGATTCATACGGCCCAATTGCTGAGCTACCTGAAATTGAGTGGCCGAAAACTTGGATATCTTCTGAATTTCAACCCCTTAGCGAGGTCGTTGCTTTGAGCGCATTAAAAGACACTCTTCCGCCACCGCTGCCTCATAAAATAGATTCCGATCCCTTGCCTGATCCCTCGGCAACGCGCCTATCACGTTTCTTTGCGCGTCTTTTTGACGTTTGGTGGGAAGTCTTACTACTCACCTTACTTTTTGGCTTCGTGTTGAGTCGCTATTCGGTCAATTTTAGTGGGTGGATCAATAGTCCCCACTCAGCGCAGTTGTTTGCGATTATTTGCGTTCCTTTCGCGATGATATTGGATGCGGCGGTCTATGGGATATTCGGCAATACACCAGGCAAAGCTTTACTTAAATTGAAGGTGACTACATGGGCCGGAGATCCTCTTAGTTTTGCCCAATACGTCAGCCGCAATTTCTTGGTCTGGTTCAGCGGACTAGCGCTTGGGCTTCCATTCATCAATCTTTTCACCTTTGCATTTCAAGCCCGTAGGTTGGGGATGGGCCAGCAAGCATCTTATGATGAAGCTACAGGTTTTCTGGTTCGCGCAGCGCCATCTGGCTTCGTAGTCAAGGCTGCGTTCAGCCTCGCTTTTACAAGCCTTTTCGGGGTAATGATTGCGCTACGCGCGATTGAAAGTGACATTGATCACGCCGCCCCATCAAGCGAATCTGCAACATATTATTCTTGGATGAATCCTCAAACACGACAAGTGGCTATGATCGACTCTTGGTGGTACCAACCAGTCCAGTACCATGAGGCAGGCGAGGAAATGTACGATTTTTCGCATTGGACAAACCGCGCCAAGGTAGTTCTTGCTGTGCAACAGGAACCTAGGTATACGTTGGTCGACTACGTGCGTGTATTCCGGAAGCACAATGCGGCAGTGTGGCGCTTCTCAGACGAGGGGCATTTTTTTGAGAAAGACGGCCACCGAGGGTGGCAAGGAACAGGTATGGAAACCGCGGACCCTACTATACGGTTTAAGGTTGAGGTATTTCAGATGGAGTCCGGCATTGGGCGACTCGTATCCCAACAGACGCAGCCTTATGACTTATCAGATTTGCCCGTGAGTCAGATTCAGGCTTCCCTTTGGAGCACGATCAGGTAATTCCTCAATGTTTTGGTGACGGATGCCTTCATGCGGGCGATGGGAGCGGACGGCGACTGCAAACGGGTGCAATAAACAACCCCGGGGCAAGCCGCGGGGTATTTCAGAACAGCGCGAGTTGGTGGTCTCGGTGCAGCATTTGGTAGGACTTACCTTGCTTTTTTACATACTGCCCGATCATTTG
>JAYVMZ010000228.1:0-4820 GCA_043758735.1 Betaproteobacteria bacterium | reverse complement strand
CGGTATCGTGATTTGATCTGTCGTATCGCGGAAGCAATATGCATAACCGCTTTACAACACGTCTGAATGAATTGTTCAAGTTATTTACACGCGAGGCCTTAGGTACTAGGCGAGATCGGCGATGCGGTCCGCCATGAGCCCCGCGTGTTCGCGCTGCTTGTGAAAGCGGATGTTGGGGAAGCGGTCTTCGACGACTTTCATTTCGAAGGTCGTGTTGGTCAGTACCGCCAGCGCATCGGCGGCGTCGCGGGCGAGGCGGCCGGCGTTGGCCTCTACGAATTTGTCGAACGCAACCGGGTCGTCGGACGAGATCCAACGGGCGCAGGTGTAAGGCGTGGGCGACATCCGTGCTTCGACGCCGTACTCATGCTGCAGGCGGTGAGCGGCCACGTCGAACTGCAGGCTGCCGACCGCACCGAGCAGCATCATCGTGTTGCGCAGTGGACGGAATACCTGGATCGCGCCTTCCTCGCCGAGCTGCATCAGGCCGGTGCGCAACTGCTTGGTCTTGAGTGGATTGACGACCTCGACGATGTGGAAGATTTCCGGCGCGAAGAACGGCAGGCCGGTGAATTGAAGGTCTGCGCCGTCGGTCAGCGTGTCGCCGAGCTGGATGCCGCCATGCGTCGGGATGCCGATGATGTCGCCGGCGTAGGCTTCGTCGAGCAACTCGCGGCGCTGCGACAGGAACGAAACGACGTTATTGGGACGGAACTCCTTGCCGGTGCGCTGGATCTTCAGGCGCATGCCGCGCTCGAAGTGTCCCGAGCACACGCGCATGAACACCACGCGGTCGCGGTGCGCGGGATCCATGTTCGCCTGGATCTTGAACACGACCGCGGAGAACCCGGGATCGTGCGGATCGACGTTGCCCTGCAAGGCCTGACGCGGTTGCGGCGGCGGGGCGATGTCCACCAGCGCATCGAGGATTTCGCGCACGCCGAAGTTGTTGATGGCCGAGCCGAAGAAGGCGGGCGTCTGGCGGCCGGCGAGGAATTCCTCGCGCGAGAACGCCGGCGTAGCGCCGCGCACCAGCTCGATGTCGGCGCGCGCACGCACGAACTCGTCGCCGAAACGCGCCTCCAGCGACGGGTCATCGAGCCCGGTAACGATCTCTTCCTCTTCCTTGTCGACCCGGTCTTCGCCGGGGCGGAACACGCGAATGCGGTTCTTCGGCAGGTCATAGACGCCGCGGAAGGATTTGCCCATGCCGATCGGCCAGGAGAATGGGATGACCGTCATGCCCAGCGCCTTCTCGATTTCGTCGATCAGGTCGAGCGGTTCGCGTACTTCCCGGTCCATCTTGTTGATGAAGGTGATGACGGGCGTGCCGCGCGACCGGCAGACTTCCAGTAGCCGCAGGGTCTGCGCTTCGACGCCGTTGGCGGCGTCGATGACCATCAGCGCCGCGTCGACCGCGGTCAGCACGCGATAGGTGTCTTCCGAAAAGTCTTTGTGGCCCGGGGTGTCGAGCAGGTTGATGACCTTGCCGCGGTACTCGATCTGCATCACCGAACTGGCGACCGAGATGCCGCGCTGCTTTTCGATTTCCATCCAGTCCGAGGTGGCGTGCCGCGTCGCCTTGCGCGCCTTTACGCTGCCGGCAATATGGATCGCGCCTGCGAACAGCAGTAGCTTTTCCGTCAGCGTCGTCTTGCCCGCATCCGGGTGGGAAATGATGGCGAACGTGCGGCGCTGCTCGACGCGCTGGGCAAGGACTTCTTTGGACGGTTCGCTCATGGATGCAAAAGGGGCAGGGTGCTGGCGGTGTTCGGAAAATTGCAAAGGCGCGCATTTTACGGGGTGGGCCCGCGGGCGTCCACCTGAGCGCCCATGGGCGGGTGTGAGAAACATCAGTCCCGCACTAGCCATCGATAGAACAACATGGCGAGAACCGCCCCGATGCATTGCGCGACGATGAACCCGGGCGCGTCGACCGGCCGGATGCCGGCGAAGGTGTCCGTCATGGAGCGGGCGATCGTGACTGCGGGATTGGCGAAGGAAGTGGAGGCGGTGAACCAGTAAGCCGCAGTGATGTAGAGACCGACCGCGGCGGGAATCGACCCGGGTTTGTGACGCGCGCACTGGAAAATCACCAGCAGCAGGCCGAAGGTCGCGACGACTTCGCTGAATAACTGCGCCGAGCCGCTGCGCACGTGGTGGGATGGAAAAAACGCGGGCAGCTCGAACATCCGGTGCGCGATCAGCACGCCGACTAACGCGGCAATGACCTGGATGACGACATAAGCAATCGCAGGTTTCGACTTGAGTCTGCCGAGCATCACTTCGGATAGGGTCACCAGCGGATTGAAATGCGCGCCCGACACTGGACCGAGCGCGGAGATGAGCGCGTAGAGGACTGCACCGGTTGCAATCGCATTCGCGAGCAACGCAATCGCGGCATTACCGCCCGCGAGCCTTTCCCCCATGATCCCCGAGCCGACGACAGTCGCCAGCAACAGCGCCGTCCCGATGAACTCGGCCGCCAGTTGTTTCGGGAGCGCCGACATCACGACTGGCCGGCCTCGTCGAGTTTTCTCTGCAGCGCCGGGCGTTCGAGCTTGTCGAGGGACAGGCTGGTCAGGATGCGGATGCGTGCATGAAGTTGCCCGTAAATCCTGGAAAAGAAGCGCGCCTTTTCGTCTTCGGTCCCTTTGAAACTGGCCGGATCGTCCACGCCCCAGTGCGCGGTGATCGGGTGTCCCGGCCACATCGGACAAACTTCGCCGGCGGCGTCCGAACAGACCGTGAATACGAAATCTATTTTCGGCGCGCCAGGCTGGGCGAACTCGTCCCAGGATTTGCTGCGGTAGCCATCGGTGGGCAGTCCGGCCCTGCGGATCTGCTCGAGGGCGAAAGGGTTTACCTTGCCCGTCGGATGGCTGCCCGCGCTGTAGGCGCGGAAGCGGTAGCCGCCGGTGGCATTAAGGATTGCTTCGGCCATGATGCTGCGCGCGGAATTGCCGGTGCACAGGAAAAGCACGTTGAGCGGTTCGTCGTTGATCTCCGGCTCCTCTTTGCCCCGATCCGATTTTTTTCTGACATCCAACCGAGCACCCATCGAGGAGTTCTTCACGAGCTGGCGGGCGCGCAGCAGGCGGACTTGCCTGCTGCGTCCGGAATGCGCCGGTCCTCGCCGTAGACCGGCACGGAATCAAGCGAATGGAACGACTCGCAGGCGATGCCTTGCGGGTCGAGTGTCCAGTACTTGTCGCTTTTGGCGTAGCAGCACGCGGCACCTTTTTGCGGCAGCAGCGAGACATCGGCCTGCGCCAGGCGCGAACCAATGTCTTCCAATTCGGCATCGTCCTCAGCCTGGATGCCCAGATGATCCAATCCGGCTTTACCCGCGCGGGTGGAGATCGCAAAATTCACGCGCGGGTCGTCCAGCATCCACTTCGCGTAATCGGGTTTACTCACCACTGGTGCGGCGGCGAACATCGCCGAATAAAAGCGGATGCTCTGCTGCAGGTCACGCACGCCGACGTGCACGTGGAATCGTTTCATTGCGTCCTCCTTTGGTGATTTTTGTCTCAATGTTCCGGGGTGCGCACGACTGTCCACCGCAGCAGTTCTCGGTAAGGTAGCCCATGAGCCCGTCTATAGCCGAATAATCGGCGGCGTAATAGATGAAGCGGCCGTCCTGCCTGGCGCTCACCAGTCCCGCATGCGTCAGTCCCTTGATGTGAAAAGACAGCGTGGCATTCGGCAGCCGCAGTTTTTCCGCAATGGCGGAAGCGGCCATGCCCTCCGACCCCTTTTGCACGAGAAGACGGAAGATATCCAGGCGCGAGTTGTGCGCCAAGGCCGCGAGCGATCGGATCGCATGCTTGATTTCCATATTTCCAGTATTATGGAAATATCTATCCGCCGTCAATAAATTTTTGTGGCTTCGACGGGTGGACCGATTTTGCGGTCGTGCGAAGCGGTGCCTTCGGGGCGATTACGGCAATTCGCATCCGCATATCCCGGACGCACAACACCGTCACCCACCCTGAAGCCGGATCTGGTGTCGTCCCGGAAAGACGCGGCGACGTGTTATTCGATCTTGCACAAGCAGTAGAGGAATTGCCGGGTCGTGCGCTTTTTGATTACCTCTATCGCCGCCTGGGAGATGTCGAGCACGCTGATATCCCGATAGCCTTTCGCCAGGAGATCGTCCACGAGAGGGGATTCGCCCCGCCAACATCGATGATCGACGCGGAAAAATCGGGAACGACGGCCTGGATCAGTAAATGCAATGGAGAATGCATAGAGGAACTTACTTCGAAGTTTGCAATCACAGGTTTGCATACTTCTGCGAGCTTTGCTTATACTTGGGTTCATCATGGGGTGCTGGAAAAACGGTGCTGGAAAAACTATGAGGTGCTGGAAAAAACTGGTCATTGTCTTCATTGCGCTATGGCTGCCATTACAAGGCTATGGCGCAGTGGCCATGCCATTTTGCGACCACGGCCCGTCGATGCCTGATTCTTTCGCCACAGTTTCCGCTCACGCGGATGCGCTCGACGGAAATCAAGGGCATGTCGCCAAGCCGACCCATGACCACGCGACTGACCACGATTCGTCCAGGTCGGACAAGTCGTCGCAGAAACATGCGGGTTTAGGCTGCAATGACTGCGGCCCTTGCCAATTGGCCTGCGCGCCGCTGATCTTCTCGACCGCGCCGCATTTATCTTCCGCGGGAAGCCCGGTTTACGATCCACTGCCAATCGCGTCTCTTAGGCGGCGTAAATAAATAAAGGTACCAAGTAAGGATCACTTAGTCGTGGGCCTTATGACGTAGTTCCACTCACCGTGGAACTTATTGGGCTCGACGT
>JAYVMZ010000227.1:0-4698 GCA_043758735.1 Betaproteobacteria bacterium | reverse complement strand
AACATCCGGATGTAGACAGACGCCGGTACCACACATTCACGGCAAGTACCTGTCTCGTAGGACGAATTCGCCCAACGGGTGTTGGAACTTCAGCTTAGGCACCGCCGACACGGCGTTGGCGTAGCCATCCGGGGCGGGAGGCGGTGCTTCGGCGCACTTCCCGCAATCGGCCGACTACGTCGGTAACGTGTCCGTGTGCCGCCTGGCGTCCTTGGCGGTGCAACGGCTTTTTCCAGGTTGAAACACGCCGGTCTCAGAAATCGCCCCACAAAGCCTGGAGGGCAGACAGCGTGGCCAGAGCCGCGGTCTCCGTGCGCAGGACGCGCGGGCCAAGCCGCACCGGCTTGAATCCACGCGACTGGGCAAGCTGCGCTTCCGCCGCCGACAAACCGCCTTCGGGACCGACCAGCAGCATCATGCGCGGCGTCGGCGAAAGCGCCTTCAGCGGCACACTTGCCGCGGGAGACAGCAGTAATCTCGCTTCGTCGTCCGGTGCGGGCATATCGAGTTGCGCCAGCCAGTCAGGCAGGCTCATCAATGGCGAGACTTCCGGCACGCGATTGCGTCCGCACTGTTCGCAGGCCGCTATCACCAGATTCTGCCAGTGCTCGGCGCGGCGTTGCGCGCGTTCGTCCTTGAGTTTTACCACGCTGCGCTCGGTCGCCAAGGGCTGGATGGCGGCCACGCCGAGTTCGACGGCCTTCTGCAAGGTGATGTCCATGCGATCGCCGCTCGACAGTCCCTGCGCCAGCGTGACATGCAGCCGCGATTCGCGCTCGATGCCCACATGCGCGCCCGTCTTGACGCATACGTCGCCCCGTTCAATGCGTGTTATGCGCGCCGCGAATTCGCCGCCGAGGCCATCGAACAGCACCACGGGATCGCCCACGCCAAGCCGTAACACGCGCACTGCATGATGGGCGGCATCGGGATGCAGGCGCACCTCCGAGCCGTTGCCAAGCTTGCCCTGAAAGTGGAACCGGGCACCTGACTTGGGCTGGAGTTTTTTGTCTAAGTCTCTATCCATGCTAAGATTTTGCCATGCACAATCCGTACTGTCGCAAGGTTTGTAAAATAACTTCGAACGTTTCTGCAGGTGGTTCAGCCGGGCCGGGGACCTGAGGAATGGGAGCTTATCCGCCTGTCTGCAATTTTGGCTGGAAAGCGCGTGCTTTTAATCTGCCCGGCGCGGATGGCAGGCATTACGGCCTGGCTGATGTAAGTGGAGCAAACGGATTGCTGGTGATGTTCATCTGCAATCACTGTCCCTACGTCAAAGCGATTCGCGAACGACTAATTCGCGATTGCGTCGAACTCAAGGTGCTCGGCGTCAATGCGGTTGCAATCAGCGCCAACGATCCGGACAATTATCCGGAGGATTCGTTCGAAAACATGCAGCGCGTCGCCCGCGATTTCAAATTTCCCTTCCCCTATCTCTTCGATGAAACCCAGGAAGTCGCGCACGCCTTTGAGGCGGTGTGCACGCCGGATTTCTTCGGCTTTAACCGCGATCTGGAGCTGCAATATCGCGGCCGCCTGGACGCGTCGAAGACCACGCCGGTGGCCAACGCCAGACGCGACTTGTTCGAAGCCATGAAGGCCGTTGCTGAAACCGGCCGCGGCCCCGCCGAACAGATTCCCAGTATCGGATGCTCCATCAAATGGAAGCGGTAGCGAACCCGCTTCGCGGCATGCTCGACGAAGTCGTCGCCTGCGTGCGCGCGGTCGCGGCGAAGGAAGTCATGCCGCGTTACCTGAAAGTCGCGCAGCAGCGCAAATCCGACGGCAGTCTTTTTACTGAGGCCGACCTGGCCTCGCAGGACGCCTTGTCACGCATCCTGCCGACGATTTATTCCGGCCCGATCGTGGCCGAAGAAATGACCCCGGAACAGCAGGCGGAGTACTGGCTGGCCGGCAACGAGGGACTATGGTGCGTCGATCCGATCGACGGTACCTCTAATTTCGTCAACGGATTGCCGTATTTCGCGGTCTCGGTGGCCCTGATGATCAACGGACGCAGCGTGCTCGGCGTGGTCTACGACCCGATCGCCGACGAGGCGTTCTACGCTGAAAAAGGCGCCGGCGCCTTTCTGAACGGGGAACGTCTGCCGATCAAGGAACATGTTCCGTATTTGCGCAATTCCATGGCGCAAATCGATTTCAAGCGCCTGCCGGCAGGACTTGCGCGTGAACTGGTGGCGGCACCGCCGTATTCGTCCCAGCGCAATTTCGGCGCAAGTACCCTGGAGTGGTGCTATGTCGCCGCCGGGCGCTTCGATGTTTACCTGCATGGCGGGCAGAAACTCTGGGATTACGCCGCCGGTTCTCTGATCCTGGAAGAGGCGGGCGGTTTCATGTGCACCCTGCACCATGACGATTTCTGGGCGGACACCCTGTGGAAACGTTCCGCCATCGCGGCGCGCGAAGCAGGGCTGTTCGACGCCTGGAAACGTTGGATCCGCGCCCGCCAGTAAGGCCCGAATCTGGCCCGGACGCCCCGGGCGGTCACTGTCGAAGCCCCCTGCCTTTCCTTGACCGATATTCCCGATGCCGGTATCTTGCGAAGTTTTCGCCGCACAATCTCAACTAGTTGTTTTTTTCGGGTGTTTCCATGGAACTCACTGCGGGCGTTACCACCGAATTGTCCGGCGCCGAGATCACATTGCGCTGCCTTCACGAAGAAGGCGTGCAAATCATGTTCGGCTATCCGGGCGGTGCCGTCCTGCCCCTGTACGACGAAATCTTCAAACAGGACAAGGTAAAGCACATTCTGGTACGGCACGAGCAGGCCGCGGTCCATGCCGCGGACGCCTATGCGCGTTCGACCGAGAAAGTTGGCGTCGTGCTGGTGACCTCCGGCCCGGGCGTGACCAACGCGGTCACCGGCATTGCCACCGCATACATGGATTCCATTCCGGTCGTCATCATCAGCGGGCAAGTGCCGACCCATGCCATCGGCCAGGATGCATTCCAGGAAGTGGACGCCATCGGAGTCACCCGTCCCTGCGTGAAGCACAATTTCCTGGTCAAGGACGTCAAAGACGTCGCCGTCACGATAAAGAAAGCGTTCTACCTGGCTGCGACCGGCCGGCCCGGTCCGGTTCTGGTCGACATCCCCAAGGACGTCCAGACCGCGAAAACGAATTTTTTCTACCCGCAATCGGTGTCGATGCGCTCGTACAACCCGGTGGTCAAAGGCCATAGCGGGCAGATCCGCAAGGCGCTCAACCTGCTGCTGGAAGCCAAGCGCCCAATGATCTACACCGGCGGTGGCGTGGTGCTCGGCAACGCCTCGGCCGAACTCGCCCAGTTAGTACACACACTCGGCTTCCCCTGCACCAATACGTTGATGGGGCTGGGCGGCTATCCGGCCACCGACCCGCAATTCGTCGGCATGCTTGGCATGCACGGCACCTATGAAGCGAACATGGCGATGCAGAACTGCGACGTGCTACTGGCCATTGGCGCGCGCTTCGATGATCGCGTGATCGGCAACCCGGCGCATTTTTTCCAGGAAGACCGCAAGATCATCCACGTCGACATCGACCCTTCGTCGATTTCCAAGCGCGTGCGCGTGGACGTGCCCATCGTCGGCGACGTCAGGGAAGTCCTGCTGGAAATGAACCGCCAGCTGGCCGCAGGCAAGGAGCGTCCGGACCCGGTCGCCGCCAAGGCCTGGTGGGATCAGATCGCCACCTGGAAAGGCCGCGATTGCCTGAAGTACGACCGCGATTCAAAAATCATCAAGCCGCAGTCCGTGGTCGAGAAGCTCTATGAGCTGACCAAGGACATGGACATGTATGTGACCTCCGACGTCGGCCAGCACCAGATGTGGGCCGCGCAGTTCTACAAGTTTGACAAGCCGCGCCGCTGGATTAATTCCGGCGGCCTGGGCACGATGGGCGTCGGCCTGCCTTACGCGCTCGGCGTCCAGCTCGCGCATCCGGAGGCGACCGTGGCCTGTGTCACCGGCGAGGCCAGCATCCAGATGTGCATCCAGGAACTGTCCACCGCCAAGCAATATCACCTGCCGGTGAAGATCGTGAACCTGAACAACCGCTACATGGGCATGGTGCGGCAGTGGCAGGAGTTCTTCCATGGCAACCGCTATGCGGAATCCTACATGGACGCCTTGCCCAACTTCGTGAAGCTGACCGAGGCCTACGGCCACATCGGCATGCGCATCGACAAGCCGGAGGACGTGGAGCCCGCACTCAGGGAAGCGTTCAGCCGCAAGGACGACCTCGTGTTCATGGATTTCATCACCGACCAGACCGAGAATGTTTTTCCGATGATCCCGGGTGGCAAGGGCCTGTCGGAAATGATCCTGGTTTAAATCCAAAAATGCGTCATATCATCTCACTACTCATGGAGAACGAGCCGGGCGCGCTGTCGCGCGTCGCCGGCCTGTTCTCGGCACGCGGCTACAACATCGAGTCGCTGACCGTCGCCCCCACCGAAGATCCGTCGCTGTCGCGCATGACGGTGGTGACCACCGGTTCCGACGACGTCATCGAGCAGATCACCAAGCAGCTGAACAAGCTGATCGACGTGGTCAAGGTCGTGGATCTGTCCGACGGCGACCATATCGAGCGCGAACTCATGCTGGTCAAGGTGCGCGCATCGGGCAAGGACCGCGAAGAGATGAAGCGCATGGCGGACATTTTCCGCGGCCGCATCCTCGACGTGACAGACAAG
>JAYVMZ010000226.1:0-19336 GCA_043758735.1 Betaproteobacteria bacterium | reverse complement strand
AACATCCGGATGTAGACAGACGCCGGTACCACACATTCACGGCAAGTACCTGTCTCGTAGGACGAATTCGCCCAACGGGTGTTGGAACTTCAGCTTAGGGAGAGGTGAGCGCGGTTGCGGAAACGCATAACGGAATGGAAGGACTGCTGGTCGGAGCATGCATCCTGTTGCTGATGAGTGCGGTCGCCCTGGCGCCTGGCTTGCGGCGCGCGCGAACTTTCGAAAAGGGAACCGGCAATTGAACAAAGTATTCTGCCCATGGTCGATGAGAATGCTTTTGCCCAGTCCTCGGCAGTTGCGGGCAGAGGCTGGTATCCCCCGAAGCCGGGCACCATCATCTCGCCCCGTCCGTCACGGCCTTTCAACGACGTTGAGAACCTCGTAGCACGCCCCCATGGTGTGATAGTCGGTCTTGCCGGCGGGAGATTTTTCGTCGCTGTATTTGCGGTTGTCGCGCGTGAGAATGCGGTACCAGGCGCCGTGTTTGTGGTCGACGAAATGCTTCCAGCTGTAATCCCAGATGCGTTCGTACCACTGCCAGTATTTCTCGTCGCCTGTGCGGTTGGCCAGCAGCGCGGCGGCCGCCAGCGATTCCGCCTGCACCCAGAAGTATTTGTCGCCGTCGCAGAGGCTGCCGTCCGGGGCGAAACCGTAAACGATGCCGCCGTGTTCGTCATCCCACGCCTGCTTCATGGCAGCGTCGAATAATTCCACCGCGCGCTGCGCCAGCCACTCCGGACCGGTTAGCTGATCGGCGTGACGCTCGAGCATCAGCAGCAGCTTGGCCCATTCGGCCAGATGCCCGGGTTGATAACCCCAGGGGCGGAAGATGTTGGTCTTGTCATCTTTGTTGTAATCCCAGTCCACCGACCAGTCCGAGTGGTAATGCTCCCAGACCAGGCCATCGGAGAGTGCGGCCTGGCGCATTGTGATATTGCGCGCGAGCTTGGCTGCGCAGTCGAGGTATCGGGCCTGACCAGTAGCTTCGAACGCCGCCAGCATGGCTTCGCATGCATGCATGTTGGCGTTCTGTCCCCGATACGCAGAGACGGCCGACCAGTCAGCCGTTGCTTCGTCCGCGTACAGGCCGGAAGCCGGTGACCAGAATTGGCGCTCCATCAGGTCGAAGGTTTCGCCGATCCACGCGCGCGCCGGCTCGATGCCGGCCATCGACGCGTGCGCGTACGCCAGGAGGACGAATGCCATGCCGTAGCAGTGATTGGTTGCATCGGCAATACGATCGCCTTCGAGCAGCCAGGCGTAACCGCCGCTTTGCGCATTGCGATGCCGGTTCCTGAGGAAAGCCACGCCATGTTCAGCGGCCTGCTGGTACGCGGCATCGCCGAAGCGGCGATACGCCATGGCGTAGTTGAATACGAAGCGCGTGCTGCTGACCAGGTGGCGCGTGCGCGCATCGTAGACACTTCCGTCGTCGCGGAAGAAATGAAAAAACCCCCCGCGCGGATCGATCGCGCGCGGATGGTAGAACGCCATCGTGTGGCGAATGTGGTCGAGCAGGAATTGCGGGTCTTGAAAGTCGGGCATGGCCTCTGGTTGCGGCAATCTAGAGCTCAATGCCTAAATCTTACCGCGACGACACGAAGGGCCACGAAGGAAACACATATTTAGCCCATTTTCGCCAGTACCGCTTCGACGGCGGCGAGGGCCGGAGGCGAGGCGCCCGCATGCATGCAGGCGGCCGTTCCCGCGGCGACCGCGTAGCGCAGATGCGCTTGCCAATCCGCTCCGGGTCGATTCATGAGGCTGAAAAGCAATCCGCCGATGCTCGCGTCGCCCGCGCCGACGGTGTCGACGATATCCACGGACGGACTGGCCTGGTGCAAACGCTGCCCGCCAACGTGCAGTTCTGCGCCTTCGGCGCCGCGCGTAAGGAGTACTGCTGCGTGCGGATTGAGTGCCTTGAGTTGTGCCAACGCCGCGTCCTCATCGCGGGTGCGGAACAAGCCGCGCAAGTCTTCGTCGGAAACCTTGATGACATCCGCCACGCCGGCGACACGCGCGAGCGTCGCATCGTAAGCAGCGGTCATCAGGTTGCGGAAGTTCGGATCGAAGCTGATGCGCGCGCCGGCTGCCTTTGCGCTTTCCAGCATACCGATCAGCCGGTCGCGCAAAGGTTCGCGCGCGAGGCTGATGCCGCCGCAATGCAGCCATTCACACGAACGCGTCCAATCGTTCGGAAGCAATTCCGGATTGAAGGCAAGGTCGGCGCTGTCCGTGCCGATGAAGTAATAGCGCGGCGGGGAGGTTTCGTGGACGATCGCCAGCAGTGAAGGTTTGTCGTGCTGCTGCAGAAAACGTGCGTCCAATCCAGCTTCTTTGCTCAGCGCGGCGATCTCGTCGCCGAAATTGTCGCGGCTCACGCTGCCGGCAAAGGCGCTCGGGATGCCGAAGCGCGCCATGACCCGCGCTACGTTCCATGGCGCACCGCCGGCCCGCGCCAGCCAGTAGCCATCTGCCTGGCGGATCAGATCGGTGAGGGCTTCGCCAGCGCTGATGAAGCGCGGGACTGCAGTCCGGGTCGGTGTCATTCCGGTCAGGCCGCGCTGCGCTACTGGCGGCCCGATGCAATCCGGGTGTCGGACAAATCGTCGTCGATCCCCGGGACTTTTGCTTTAACCGCGCTCATCCCGCGTTCCTCCGCCGTTATGTTGTGGGGTTATGGACGCAAAGATTACACGCTATTGGAAGCGTGGGATAACGCAGCGAAAGGGTCGGGCGCGGAAAAACAAGGGAACAGCACAGCGGGTCCGCGGACGAATCCGCGAACCGGAAACGCGAGGCGTCGCTTCAGGCCCGCGCGCTGCCGCGGCGGCGATCGACCGTCGGTTCGACCTTGGTCGTGCGACGATCGGACAGGCCGGCACGGCGGATCAGTTCATTCCAGACCGTGTCGCTGTCGTCGGACCTGAATTTCACGTACAGGGCGACTTCCTCGGGATAGGCATCGGCACAGCCGAGGCGGTTGAGGTGGCGCGGATTCTTTTCCGACGCATGGGCATCGGCATCCCAGGCCCGCATGATGGCCTGCCACAACGCGCGCTCGAACGGTTCGTCCTGCTCGTCGAAACCGTATTGCCATTTCAGGAAGGATGCCTCCGCGGGAGACAGTTCTTTACTGCGAAATTTGATGCTCATGGCTCCTCGTTTTTGAATGACCCGGAGCGTCCGAATCCGCGCCGGCAGGGCGACAATACCACGGTCGGCAATTTTCGTGGTTGTGGGCTGTTCCCTGAAACTTTGACCGCGTGGCGGCCCGAAGTTCGCCGACCAGCGGCGAGGCACCCGGCAGGAGGCGCTGGGTCTTGAGGGCTTCTTAAGGCTCTAATCAACCCTCGTGCCTGGCGCCTCGTGCCCAGTGCCTACTGAAGGTCAATCGCATGCTTCTTCAAGTCTTCCAAACCGACATAGTCGAGCGTGCGTTCGTGCGTTGCGTTGAGCACGACGCGCGGTGCGCAACCGGCCTTGAACGCCTCGCGCCAGCGCGCCGCGCACAGGCACCAGCGGTCGCCGGCCTTGAGGCCGGGAAAGCCGAAATCCGGCATCGGCGTACTCAGGTCGTTGCCGCGCCCCAGTGAATATTCCAGGAACTCCTTTGTCATCAGAGCACATACCGTGTGCGCGCCGTGGTCGTCGCTTCCGCTGTTGCAGCAACCGTCGCGATAGAAACCGGTCAGCGGTTTGCTCCCGCATTCGCCGAGCGGTCCGCCGAGCACGTTGCGCGCGGTGTTGCCGCCGGGACGTTTCGGATCGAAAGGCATGCTATTTGGCCCGTACGAATTTCATGGTCCCGCCTTCGCCCGGAAGGTCGAGGAAGAGATTGTCTCCCCTGATGCGCTGACCTACCGCGGCTTCAAGGGATTTTGTGTAGCGCTCGGACATCGAGCCTGGCGGGCAGGCAACCTTGGTCATGCCCGAGATCCTGATGGCGACGGCGCGGCCGTCGAGCTTGTACGTGGCCTGGCCGCGATTGCAGTCGGCGCGCACCAGCGCCTTGCCGCCGCCTTGCAATTCCAGCGTATAGCGTTCCGGTTGCTCGATCGAGATCTTGTCCGCGGAAGAAACCATTGCTTCCCAACGCCACGAACCCGTGGACTTGGCGGCGCTGAGGATAGGCACGGCCGCCGCCGGCGCGGCAGCAGCCTTGACCTGCCGCAGTTGCAAGCCCTGGCTACCGAACTGCGCCGCGGATTCCGGCCTGGTCTGCAGGATGTCGCCCTGCTTGATGAAATGCAGCGTGCCCGGCACGACCGCGACGCCGTCCTTGCGTTCGATCGTGACGTCGATTTCTTCCACGGATATCGGATTCCAGTGGCCGTCTTCGGTAATCGGCGCGCGGTTGTTCCGGGAATCGGTAATCAGGCTCATGGTGCCATCTGCCTTCAGCCGCATTTCGATTCTGCGCCCCGGCCCGCCGGCGGCGGGCGCGTCGCCGCGATAGATGGCCATTGCCGTCGCGGCGACGGCGTCGCTGCGCGGCGACATCAGCGCCGCGCCGGCAAAGACTGCGAACAGGGCGGCGCGCAACAGATGAAGGTATCGGATCGGCATGATCTTAGTTCCGGTTGGTCGCTGCAGGTGCATCTTCCCGCCACGGCCGCTCCATAGCAAGAGGGCGTCAGGTTTTGGCGAGCTGGCGCGCGAACACGTCGCGATCCACGTTCGCGCCGCTCAGGACGACGGCCACTTTCCTGCCCGCCAGCCGGCCGCGTTCTTTCATTGCCGCCGCCAGAGGCGCCGCGCCCGCGCCTTCGGCGACATTGTGAGTCGCCGAGTACATCAGGCGCATGGCATCCTCGACCTCATCGTCGGTGACCAGCACGATCCTGGCAAGATAGCGCCACAGGATCTCGAGGGCCGGCGGTTCCGGCGTGCGGCAGGCCATGCCGTCCGCGACCCGGGTCGTGACCGGATGTTCGACCAGGCGGCGCTGCTCGAACGACAGCGAGTACGCGGGCGCGTGCTCGGAGACGACGCCGACGATCTCGGTGCGGTGCCCGAGCGCATTGCGCGCGGCGATCATGCCGCATACGCCGGAGCCGAGTCCGATCGGCACATACGCGACGTCGAGGTCCGGCACCTTGCGCAGCAGTTCAAGCGAATACGATGCGACGCCATGAACCAGCAGGGGGTGAAAGGCGGGGACCATGTGCAGACCGCGTTGTTGCGCAATCCAGGCCGCGCGTTCGCGTGCCGCCTGGAAATCGTCGCCGTGCTCGACCAGTTCGGCGCCGAGCGCGCGCATCGCCGCGTTTTTCTCCACGCTGTTGCCGTGCGGCACGACGATCGTGGCAGGGATGCCGTATTTGCGAGCGGCATAGCCCACTGACTGGCCATGGTTGCCGCGCGTGGCGCTGATGACGCCCGCGGCATGGCCGCTTTGCTGCACAAAGTCCCTGAAATAAACCAGCCCGCCGCGCAACTTGAACGCCCCCACCGGCGTGTGATTTTCGTGCTTGACCCAGACCTCAGCGCCAACCGCCGCCTTCAGCAGCGGCCACGCATACTGCGGCGTCGGCGCCATTGTTTCATAAACGATCGCCGCGGCGGACTCCAGCGCTTCCAATGACGGCAGGAATTCCTTCATGCCGCCATTGTAAGGCACCTAACACAAACATCTTCCCATGACATCTATACTCTCCAGAATAACTCAATAGATGCGCACCACGAAGACACGAAGAACACGAAGTTGCACGAAGAAGGGCGGAATGAACGATGGTTTATTTGCCTATTGGTGACATGGCAGCCAGCGGCAAACGAGCGAAAATGGAAATTCTGGTAAATCTACACCTTCAATCGTTCGGTTTTCTTCGCGTTTCTTCGTGTTCTTCGTGTCTTCGTGGTGCGCATCTCCGTAGAGATTTAGGCAGGGGAAGGCTTCAGGAAGGAATAGTGTTCCAGACGCACTCGCCCATGATGTAGGTGGCGCCTATTTCGCGGTCGTCGCCGAGCATCATCAGCGCGAACAGTTTCTCGGCGGGGGTTCGGGCAGTTTTCATGCGGCGCGCGATGAGCGGTGTGGAATCCATGCGCAGGACGATGAAGTCGGCCTCCCGGCCGGGAGGATGCAATGCGCATAGACCGCACGCTCGCGCAACAGGCCGAAGTGGTCGTAGACGTCGAGGTAGCTGCGCGCCTGCGGAAACAGTTCACGCGCCCATTTGACTTCGTTGAGGTTTTCCGCGACATGGCTGTGGACGAATACACCGGGATGCTCAGTGGCGAGGCGGTCGGCCAATTCGAGCTGGGCATCAGAGGAGGTGATGGCAAAGCGCGGGGAGATGGCGTAGTGCAGCCGGCCACGTCCATGCCATTTTTCGATCAGGGAAAAGGCGTTCGGCCGGGAACGCGTGGTCGTCCAGCCAGTCGAGCAACTGCGCGGCATAGGCCGCGATCATGTCGGTCTGCGGATAGTGGATGTGCGTGTCGATGAAGCCCGGCATCAACAAGCGGCCCGTATGGTCCACGACTTGTGCAGCCGCAGGCAAGGTCGGCAGCAGATCGCGCGCTTCGCCTGCAGCTTTTACGAGGCCATTCTCCACGACCAGCAAGCCGTCGTCGAAATACAGCACGGCGGACCCATCCGCGCCGTCCCCCGGATCGCCGAGGAAATGCAATAGCGAGCCGCGGTAAGCGCGCAATGCATTCATTTCACCGGGGCGCCGTGGGCGAACCACTGCGCGACGGCGTCGCGTTCCGCGTCGGTCATGCCGGTGAGGTTGGCGAGCGGCATGACGCGGGCCGACACCTGCTGGTTGATCTGCAACGCTTGTGCGGCGATGTGCTCCGGCGTATCGAGCATGACGCCTTTCGGCGCAACGGCGACGCCGGGCTGCGTCGGCGTCTGTGCATGGCACACCGCGCAGCGCATTTGTACGATCGCGGTGACCCGGCCGAATTCCTCCGCGGGTGACGCCGCTGTCGATCCGGTGCTGCGGGACGCCGGTGCAATCGCAAAGGCGACGATGGCCAGCGCGACCACGCCGGCAATTGCCGGCAGCGGCGAGGCGGGTCCCTTGTGGCGGGAAACGAAATACACGCGAATGGCGGCGCCGGCAAACGCGATGCCGGCGAGCACCAGCCAGTTGTGCGCATTGCCGTAGGTCATCGCGTAGTGGCTGCTGATCATGGTGAACAGCACCGGCAGCGTGAAATAGGTGTTGTGCACCGAGCGCTGCTTGCCGCGCACGCCGTGGATCGGATCCGGCTCGCGGCCTTCGACCTTGGCGCGCACCAGTTCCTTCTGGCCCGGGATGATGACGAAGAACACGTTGGCGACCATGATGGTGCCGAGCATGCCGCCGAAATGGATGTAGGCGCCGCGCCCGCTGAACGCCTGGCACAGTCCCCAGGCCGCGGCGACGGTCAGCACGAACAGCACGCCGCCCAGCGCCTTGTCGTTCTTGCCGAGCGGCGACTTGCACAGCAGGTCGTAGACGATCCAGCCGCCCGCGAGCGTGCCGATGCCGATTGCGATGGCGGTCGCTTTGCCGATGTCTGCGATGCGGGGATCGATCAGGTAGACCTCGGCGCTGACGTAGTACATCAGGCAGAGCAGGAAGAAACCGGAAATGAAAGTGGTGTAAGCCTCCCACTTGAACCAGTGCAAAGGTTCCGGCAGCGTGGCCGGCGCCACCTTGTATTTCTGCGCATTGTAAAACCCGCCGCCGTGCACCGCCCACAACTCACCCGATACGCCCTTGTCGGCCGCCGCTTTATCTCTCGGCGCGAGCAGATGGTTGTCGAGCCAGACGAAATAGAACGACGCCCCGATCCACGCGATGCCGGTGATCATATGGAACCAGCGCACCAGCAGATTCAGCCAGTCTAATAGGTAGGCTTCCATGTTCTATAAACTGAATACGTTCTCGGCATCGGGGTGGAAGCGCTGGCCGAGGGAAACGGGCTGGTTGAGCAGGATGGTTTTCGGGTCGCGGCAGATGATTACCAGCACGATGATGGTGGCGATGTAGGGCAGCATTGAAAGAAATTCGGATGGAATGCGCACGCCGAAGCCTTGTGCATGCAGTTGCAGGATGGTGACACCGCCGAACAGGTAGGCGCCGAGCACCACACGCCAGGGTTTCCAGGTGGCGAAGACCACCAGCGCCAGCGCGATCCAGCCACGACCGGCGGTCATGCCTTCGACCCACATCGGCGTGATCGCCTGCGACAGGTAGGCACCGGCCAGGCCGCTCATCGCGCCGCCAAACATCACGGCGAGATAGCGGATGAGGATGACCGGATAACCGATTGCATGCGCCGATTGCGGCGATTCGCCGACGGCGCGCACCAGCAGGCCGGCGCGCGTGCGATTGAGGAACCATTGCATGACGATGAACAGGGCCAGCGAAGCATAGACCAGCACGTCGAAGCGGAACAGCAGCGGCCCGATCAGCGGGATATCGCTCAGCCACGGGATCGCGATGCCCTTGAGTCCCTTGACGGTCGTGCCGACAAAACCGCGGCCGATGAAGGCCGACAGGCCGACGCCGAACAGGGTCAGCGCAAGGCCGGTGGCAACCTGGTTGGCCTGCAACGTCAGCGTGAGGAATCCGAAGAGCAGCGCCAGCGCCATCCCCGCCAGCATGCCGGCAATGAAGCCGAGCGTGAGGCTGCCGGTCTGGCTGGTGACGGCGAAGCCCGCGATCGCGCCGCCGAGCATCATGCCTTCGACGCCAAGGTTCAGCACGCCCGCGCGCTCGACGACAAGTTCGCCGAGGCTCGCATAAACCAGCGGCGTGGCGGCGCCGACCGTGCTCGCCAGGATCGGGACCAGTTGTTCCGCGTTCATGCCGCTTCTTTCGAGACGACCGATGCCGCCGGCGCCGCAATGGTGGGCCGTTTCCTCCAGCGCAGGCGGAAGTTGATGAACAAGTCCGCCGCCAGCAGATAGAACAGCAACATGCCCTGGAATACGCCGGTGACCGCCGCCGGCAACGCCATCTGGATCTGCGCCGTCTCGCCGCCGATGTAAAGCAGCGACATTAGCAGGCTGGCGAGCACGACGCCGAATGGATGCAGCCGGCCGACGAAGGCGACGATGATGGCGGCGAAGCCATAACCCGGGGAAATCGACGGCTGCAACTGGCCGATCGGCCCGGCAACTTCGGCGATGCCCGCCAGGCCTGCAGCGCCACCGCCGATCATCAATGCCAGCCAGACATTGCGTTTCTCGCTGAATCCCGCATACGACGCCGCGGCAGGCGCGAGGCCGGCTACCTTGAAGCGGAAACCGGCAAAGGTTTTTTCCGCGAACACCCAGGAGATCGCGGCCAGCACCAACGCGATGACGAAGGCGATATTGGTGCGCACGCCTTCGACCAGCAGCGGCAACAAGGCCGCGTCATGGAACATCGGCGATTGCGGGAAGTTATAACCCTGCGGATCGCGCCAGGGTCCGTGTACCAGCCACGACAGCAGCAGCTTGGCAACATAGACCAGCATCAGACTGACCAGGATTTCGTTGGTGTTGAAGCGCGTGCGCAGGAACGCGGGGATCGCCGCCCACGCCATGCCGCCGAGCGCGCCGGCGATCAGCATCAGCGGCAACAGCAGCCATGCGCTTTGCACGTCATGCAGCCACAGCGCCACGCCGCCGCCGACAATGGCGCCGAGCGTGAGTTGGCCTTCCGCACCGATGTTCCAGACATTGGCGCGGAAGCCAAGCGCGAGCCCGAGCGCGCACAGGATCAGCGGTGTAGCCTTCAGGCAAAGTTCGCCCACGCCATAGACCGTCGCCACCGGCTTGATGAAGAACACCAGGAAGGCCTGCACCGGATCCTTGCCGAGGAAGGAGAACAGCGCAAAGCCGGACAGCAGCGCCACCGCGAGCAGCGGCGAGGCGTAAGACATGATGCGCGACGGTTCCGGACGCGGTTCGAGCTTAAGCATGCGCAGCTTTCGCGGGGCTATCGGACACGGGGCTATCGGACTCGGCGTCGGCGAACTGGCCGCCCATCCATGCGCCGATTTTTTCGATGCTGGTGCCGGCGGAAGGCACGGCGGGGGACAGCCGGCCTTCGGCGATGACCGCGATCTGGTCGCAGATCATGAACAACTCGTCGAGCTCTTCGGAAATCACCAGAACGGCGACACCGCGATCGCGCAGATCGATCAGCGCCTGGCGGATCAGCATTGAGGCGCCGACGTCCACGCCCCAGGTCGGCTGGGCGACGACGATGATTTTCGGATCGAGCATGGTCTCGCGGCCGACGATGAATTTCTGCAGGTTGCCGCCGGACAGGCTGGATGCGGCGGCCTGTTCGTTGCGCGCCTTGACCTTGAATCGCCCGATCACGTCGCGCGCGAAGCCGCGCACGACCTTGTATTTGATCAATCCGTGCTCGACCATGCCGCCGTTATCCATCTTGCAATGGCTGCCGGTGAGCAGCGCGTTTTCCGCCAGGCTCAGCGCGGGCACCGCGCCGCGTCCGAGGCGCTCCTCCGGAACGAAGCCCAGCCCGATCGCGCGCCTTTGCGCCGGATCGAGATGCCCCGCTGCGGTCTTGCCGAGCAGGATCGATTCCGGATTTCCGCATGGCATTTCGCCGGACAGGGCTGCGAGCAATTCCTTCTGGCCGTTGCCGGACACGCCTGCGATGCCGACGATCTCCCCGCTGCGCACCGCCAGGCTGATCGAACGCAGGGTGATGCCGAAGGGATCGAGCGTCTTCAGGGTGAGCCGGTCGATGCGCAGCAGCGCTTCGCCGGGTTCGCGTGCTTCCAGGCGGCATTCGGGCAGGTCGGAGCCGATCATCATTTTCGCCAGGCTCGCGGCCGTTTCCTGTTTCGGTTTCGCGGTGCCGGTCACCCGGCCGCCGCGCAATACCGTCGCGCTGTCGCACAAGGACTGGATTTCGCCGAGTTTATGGCTGATATACAAAATGGAGCAGCCCTCGGCAGCGAGCCGGCGCAATGTCTCGAACAGTTTCAGCACCGCTTGCGGCGTAAGCACCGAGGTCGGCTCATCCATGATCAGCAGCTTCGGATTCTGCAGCAGGCAGCGCACGATCTCGACGCGCTGGCGTTCGCCCACCGACATGCTGTGCACCAGCCGTTCCGGATCGATCGGCAGGCCGTAGTTCTCGGAGACTTCGCGGATGCGCGGCGCCAGTTTCGCCGGTTTGATGCGCTCGTCGAGCGCCAGCGAAATGTTCTCGGCCACGGTCAGGGTTTCGAACAGCGCGAAATGCTGGAACACCATGCCGATGCCGAGCCTGCGAGCTTCCGCCGGGCTGGCGATCTGCACCGGTTGGCCTTCCCACAACACTTCGTCGGAATCGGGACGGGTCACGCCGTAGATGATTTTCATCAGCGTGCTTTTGCCGGCGCCGTTCTCTCCCAGCACCGCGTGGATTTCTCCCGGACGCACCTCAAGGTCGACGCTGTCGTTGGCCACGACTGCCGGATAGCTCTTGGTGATGCTGCGCAACTGCAAGCGCGGCATGGAGAGCCTGTCGTTCATGCACTGACTCCTGCCAGCGCCGCGGTGGGTTGCGCCGCGGCCGCAGTCGTCAGCGAGGTAAGTGCGCGCAGGATGGATTCGGGCGTGGCCGGCGCCATCAGCACGGGCATTGCGCCCGACTCGCTGCTCGCGCAGGCATCGCGGATCGCATACAGCACCGAAATGGCCAACATCAGCGGCGGTTCACCGACCGCCTTGGAACGGAAGATGGTGTCTTCGCGGTTCGGCGCGTCCGCGAGCAGGTGCACGTTGAATTTCTTCGGCCAGTCCGCCGCGGTCGGAATCTTGTAGGTCGACGGCGCATGCGTCTTGAATTGGCCGCGCGCATCCCACACCAGTTCTTCCGAGGTCAGCCAGCCCATGCCCTGCACGAAGCCGCCTTCGACCTGGCCGATGTCGAGCGCCGGGTTCAGCGAGCGGCCGACGTCGTGCAGGATGTCCACCCTGAGCAGCTTGCTCTCGCCGGTGAGCATGTCGATGGCGACCTCGGAGACCGCGGCACCATACGCGAAATAAAAAAACGGCCGGCCGGTCAGCGTCGCGCGGTCCCAGTGGATCTTCGGTGTCTTGTAGTAGCCGGTCGAAGACAGCGAGATGCGCGCCGCGTAAGCCTCGCGCACCAGCTCGCCGAACTCGATGACGTGGCTGCCGGCGAGGATCTTGCCGGCAGCAAAGCGCACCGTATCGACCGGCACCGCAAATTTCTCCGCTGCCAACGCCGCCAGCCGGCTTTTCAGCGTCTGGCACGCCGCCTGGGCTGCCTTGCCGTTAAGGTCGGCGCCGGACGACGCCGCGGTGGCGGACGTGTTCGGCACCTTGCTGGTGTCGGTGCTGCTGGTGCGCACCTGGGAAATGTCGATCTGCAATTCGCTCGCGACCACCTGGGCGACCTTGGTGTAAAGGCCTTGTCCCATCTCGGTGCCGCCATGGTTCACCATCACGCTGCCGTCGGTGTAGATATGCACCAGCGCGCCGGCCTGGTTGTAGATCGTGGCGTTGAACGAAATCCCGAACTTGACCGGGGTCAGTGCGATGCCGCGGCGCAGGATCGGGCTTTCGGCGTTGAATTCCTGGATGCGTTTGCGGCGCGCGCGGTAGTCGCTGCTCGCTTCGAGCTCGTCGGCGATGCGCGGGATGATGTTGTCTTCCACCACCATGCCGTAGGGCGTGACATTGCGATCCGTCGTACCGTAGAAATTGGCGCGGCGCACGTCCAGCGGATCGCGGCACAGCGCGCGCGCGATGTCGTCCATGACTGCCTCGATCGCAACCATGCCTTGGGGGCCGCCGAAGCCGCGAAACGCGGTGTTCGACACGGTGTTGGTCTTGCAGCGGTGCGAGACGATTTCGACGTGCTCGAGAAAATAAGCGTTGTCGACATGGCAGATGGCGCGGTCGTTGACCGGCCCCGACAGGTCCGCGGAAAAGCCGCAGCGCGAGGCCAGCATGAATTTTACGCCGCAGATGCGGCCGTTGTCATCGAAACCTGCTTCATATTCGATCAGGTAATCGTGGCGCTTGCCGGTCATGATCATGTCGGCATCGCGATCCAGGCGCAGCTTCACCGGACGGCGCGTGCGCGCGGCGATCACCGCGGCAGCGCAGGCGTATTGTCCCGGCTGACTTTCCTTGCCGCCGAACCCGCCCCCCATGCGCCGGCACTGCACGACGACTTCATGCGATTTCTTGCCCAGTGCCAGCGCGACCATGTGTTGCACTTCGCTCGGGTGTTGCGTCGAGCTGTAGACCAGCATGCCGCCGTCTTCCTGCGGCACGGCCACGGCCACCTGGCCTTCCAGATAGAAGTGTTCCTGGCCGCCGAGCTCGAGGCTACCGGCAAGCCGGTGCGGCGCGCGGCCGATGGCCGCGTCGGGATCGCCGCGCCGCAACTTGTGCGTAGGCACGACGAAACTTTTCGCCGCCAGCGCGCTGCGCACGTCGAGGATCGCCGGCAATTCTTCGTACTGGATTCGAGCGAGTTTTGCCGCCCGCCGCGCGGCGCCATACGAAGTGGCCGCGACACCGAACAGGGACTGGCCGGCGAATTCGACCAGCGCCTCGGCGAATATCGGATCGTCGTGCAGCACCGGCCCGATCAGGTTGGAACCTGGTACATCCTTTGCCGTGGCAATGGCCACCACGCCCGGCGCGGCGGCGACCGCCGCAAAATCCATCGACTTGATGCGGCCATGCGCGATGGTGCTAATGCCGAGTGCGACGTGCAGCGCGTTGTCCGGCAGCGGAATGTCGTCGGTGTAATTCGCCGCGCCGCTGACATGCAGCGGCGCGCCTTCATGCGGCAGCGCCTGGCCGGCGACGCAGAGGTGGACGAGTTCTGGCACTGGCGTTAATGCTCCTCGAGTTCGGCCACGCGCGTGGGCACGGGGTTGCCGCTGTGCTCGACGAAGAAGCGCAGCAGCAGGTTCTGCGCGACCTGCATGCGATAGCCGGCGCTGGCGCGCATGTCGGAGAGCGGCGCGTAATCCAGCGCGAGCGCGGGCAGCGCCGCGTCGATGCTGGCACGCGACCAGGGCTGGTCCGTGAGCACCGCTTCGGCGTGCAGCGCCCGCTTCGGCACGGCGGCCATGCCGCCGTAAGCGATGCGCACCTTGGCGATGCGGCCGTTATCCAGGTCGAACGCATAGGCGCCGCACAGCGCCGAGATGTCCTGATCGAAACGCTTGGAAATCTTGTAGCTGGCGAAGCGGCGCGCGGCAGGGGACAGCGGAATGCGCACCGCTTCGAGGAACTCGCCGGGTTGCAACGCCTTCTTCTGGTAGCCGAGGTAGAAATCCTCCAGCGCCATTTCGCGCGTTACCTCCGCGCGGCGCAGCTTCACGGTGGCGCCGAGGGCCAGCATGAACGGCATGGAGTCGCCAATTGGCGAGCCGTTGGCAACGTTGCCGCCGAGCGTGCCGGAATTGCGCACCGGTGGCGAGCCGAAGCGTTCCGCGAGTTCCGTCAGCATGGGGTAGTGCGCAACGATGGCTGCATAGGCATCGGTCAGGCTGACGGCCGCGCCGATCTCCAGCGCATTGCCGGCTTCGCGCAGGCTCTTCAGTTCCGCAACGTTGCCGGTGTAAAGGATCAGCGGCAGATCTCGCAACTGCTTGGTGACCCACAGACCGACGTCCGTGCCGCCGGCGAGCAGCAATGCCTGCGGGTTCATTGCGTAGAGGCGGGCAAGTTCGTTGATCGAAACCGGCGCGCGATAACCCGCACCGCCGTTCAGCGCGACGGATTCGGCAGGGGCAATAGCCTGCAGCGCGTCGCGATGCTGTTCGTCCCGCGCTTGCGCGCGGCTCCACGAGGCCGGGTCCCCATAGTCGTTCATGCGGCAGCCGGCATCGATGATCGGCCGGTAGCCGGTGCAGCGGCAAAGGTTACCCGACAGCGCGCGTACGACATCTTCGCGCTGCGGCGCCGCTTCATTCAGGTACAGGCCGAACAGCGACATGACGAAACCCGGCGTGCAAAAGCCGCATTGCGATCCATGGTGATCGACCATCGCCTGCTGCACCGGATGCAGCTTGCCCTCGGCCGACTGCAGGTTTTCCACGGTGATGATTTCCTTGCCGTCGAGCGTGGCCAGGAAACGGATGCAGGAGTTGATGGCGCGGTAGCTGATCGTTCCGGCGACCGCCTCGCCGACCACCACCGTACAGGCGCCGCAGTCGCCCTCGGCGCAGCCTTCCTTGGTGCCGGTGCGGCCGAGCTTCTCGCGCATATACTCCAGCAGGGTGAGCGTCGGCGCGACGTCGTCGACTTTGACGACTTTGCCATCGAGGATGAACTGGATGTACGCGCGCTGCGCCATGTTCAGCTGCCGCGGTAGGTCGAGTAGCTCCACGGCGAAACCAGCAACGGCACATGATAGTGCTGGTCCGTGCCGGCGAGGCCGAAGCGCAGCACGACCTGATCTAGAAAGGGCGGATCGGAAAGCGCGACGCCAAGTGCGCGGAAATAGTCGGCGGCGTGGAAGATCAGCTCGTATTCGCCGGGGATGAACGATGCGCCTTCAAGCAACGGCTGTCCGCTGCGCCCGTCCGCGTCGCTGCGCGCCGAGAAAAGGATTTTGTCCGCCGGCAGGCGGCGCAACTCGATCAGCATGCCGGCCGCCGGGCGGCCGTGTGCAGTATCGAGAACATGCGTGGTGAGCTTGCCCATCGTGGTCCGTGCGTGCGACGCCCTCCGGTATGAAACTGTATACATAATATATAGGCGCGGGCCAGTCTGTGCAGTATCTGCAAATGCGCCAAGCTGGGGCGAAGATCCAGCCATTCGCACCAATCCCGACCCGCGCCTGCGTCCCGCATGCGATGTAACGCCCGCCTTTCGATTCTGCTGCGGGTCGAAAACCGTCGTGTACAATCGCCTTGAATATTGTCGCAGCGACTTGAAAACCGTCACCTACGTTTCGCAATATGCATGCCACGCAACGAAGCGGCATTCCCGCAACCGTGACCAGTCATGGAGAATAGCAAAGGCGTGCATCGACCTGGCCAGGATCCTCGGAGTAGCGGCATGAACGGACCCGCACCATTCGACCCCGGCTATCCGCGTGACCTGGCCGGCTACGGACGCAACCCGCCGCACGCGCGCTGGCCGGGTGGGGCGCGTGTCGCGCTGCAGTTCGTGCTCAACTACGAAGAGGGGGCGGAGAACAGCGTGTTGCACGGCGACGCGGCGTCAGAAACCTTCCTCTCGGAAATCATCGGCGCGCTGCCTTTCGTGGGCGCGCGCCACATGAGCATGGAATCGCTCTATGAATACGGCAGCCGCGCGGGACTTTGGCGGGTGCTGCGGCTGTTCGAACAGCGCGGCCTGCCGCTGACCGTGTTTGCTGTGGGCATGGCGGCAGCGCGCAATCCGGATGCGATTTCCGCAATGGCCGAACTCGGGCACGAGATCGCCAGCCATGGCTGGCGCTGGATCAATTATCACGGTGTGGGCGAGAGCACCGAACGCGAACACATCCGCCTCGCGGTGGAGGCGATCCGCCGCGTCACCGGGACTGCGCCTCTGGGCTGGTATACCGGGCGCACCAGCGAGAACACCCGGCGCCTTGTGGCGGAACACGGCGGATTCCTCTACGACGCGGATTCCTACAGCGACGACTTGCCTTACTGGGAAACGGTCGGCGACAAGGCGGTGCTCATCGTGCCGTATGCGCTCGACACGAACGACATGCGCTTCGCCACGGCGCAGGGTTTCAACAGCGGCGACCAGTTCTTCAGCTACCTGAAAGATTCCTTCGACGTGCTCTACACGGAAGGCGAGGCGGCGCCGAAGATGTTGTCGATCGGCCTGCATTGCCGGCTTGCCGGGCGTCCGGGGCGCATCGCCGCGCTCGCGCGTTTCCTCGACCATGTACAGAAGCACGACAAGGTCTGGATCTGCCGGCGCGTGGAAATTGCCCGGCATTGGACCGAGCATCATCCTTATGTTGCGCCGGCGTGACGATTTCGATCGCGCAAATCGATGCACTGGAGCGCGATGCGTTCGTCGCGCAACTCGGCGGCATCTACGAGCATTCGCCGTGGGTAGCGGAGCGGGCGTGGAGGGCGCGGCCGTTCCGCTCGCGCGACGCGCTGCATGCGGCGATGGAAAAAGTTGTCGCGGCCGCCAGCCGGGAAGAGCAACTCGCCTTGATTCGCGCTCACCCCGAACTCGCCGGCCGGCTTGCCGTGGCGGGACAACTGACCGATGCCTCGCGCAGCGAACAGGCCGGCGCGGGCCTGGATCGTTGCACGCCGGAAGAATTCGCGCGCCTGCAGGCATTGAACGCGGATTACCGCAGGAAGTTCGACTTTCCGTTCATCGTCGCGGTCAGGGGACTGACGCGTGCGCAGATCATTTCGCAACTGGAAAAACGCCTCGCGCATTCCGCGGACCAGGAATTCAATGCGTGCCTGCGCGAGATCGGGTGCATTGCGGGCTTGCGCCTGCACGACCTGACCGAAGAATAGCGGTGGAAAGGAGCAAGCAATGACCGACAAGCACGCCAATATGGACACGCCGGACTTCGTGCGCCGCTGCGTCAACCTCGCCGATCCGCGCATCGGGGCCAAGGCGGTGTCCGCAAGCGACGAATTCTTCGCGCCGAAGGACCGCATGCTGGCGCGCGACGCCGCCGTGTTCATCCCCGGCAAGTACGACGACAACGGCAAATGGATGGACGGCTGGGAAACCCGGCGCCGGCGAGGTCCGGGCCATGATTACTGTGTGATCCGGCTGGGCCTGCCGGGAGCGATTCGCGGATTCGACCTCGACACCAGCCATTTCACCGGCAACTATCCGCCCGCGGCTTCGATCGAGGCCTGCCTGACCGACGGCGATCCCGGCGCGGACACGGAATGGGTCGAGTTGCTCGCGCCAATGAAGCTCGCCGGCAACACGCATCACTACCCGGCGATTGCCGATCGGCGTATCTGGAGCCATATTCGACTGAACGTTTACCCAGACGGCGGCATCGCACGGCTGCGTGTCTACGGCGAAGTCGCGCGCGACTGGTCGGCGCGCGGCGGCGATACGCTCTATGACCTGGTCGCCATCGAGAACGGCGGCCGTCCGGTGGCATGGAACGACGCCCACTTCGGCAACCCGATTAACCTGCTCGCCCCGGGGCGCGGCGAGAACATGGGCGACGGCTGGGAAACGCGGCGCCGGCGCGAACCGGGCAACGACTGGAGCGTGATCGCGCTGGGCTGGCCGGGGACCATCCGCAAGATCGAAGTCGACACCGCGCACTTCAAAGGCAACTTTCCCGACCGTTGTTCGCTGCAAGGGACCAGTGCGAAGAACGTGCCGGACGAGGCGCTGGTGACGCAGAGCATGTTCTGGCCCGTGTTGCTGCCCGAGCAGAAGCTGTCGATGGACGCAGTGCATGTTTTTACCGGACAGGTTGCCGACATCGGGCCGATCACGCACGTACGCTTCAATATCATTCCCGACGGCGGCGTGAGCCGGTTGCGCATGTGGGGCCAGGTCTTGCCGGGTCGGCGATGAGCGCGCCGCGAACACTGCAGGTCAGTCCGCTGACGCGCGAGGCCTTCGCGCGCTTTGGCGACGTGATCGAAATCGAGGGCGCGCACTCGTATCCGATCAACGAGGGGACCTGCATGCGCTTCAACGACCTCGCGCAGATCGACGTGGCGCAACAGGGCGGCCGCGCCGCGCTGAGCGTGTTCCGCGGCCAGCCGGTGCGGTTTCCATTGCAACTGTCGGAAGTCGAGCGCCATCCGCTGGGCAGCCAGGCCTTCATGCCGATGGGCGAGATGGCTTTCCTGATCGTGGTGGCAGCGAACGGTGCAGACGCACAGCCCGGCGAACCGTTCGCGTTTTTGAGCAACGGCAGCCAGGGCGTGAACTACGCTCGTGGCGTCTGGCACCACCCGCTGCTTTCGCTCGGCGCCGTGAGCGATTTCCTGGTCGTCGATCGCGCCGGCCCTGGCGAGAACTGCGACGTCGCGCCTTTGCCGTCGCCGCGCGTGATCGATCGTCTCATGCTCTGATCCGGCACGGCGCTCGAATTCGTTGCGGCGCACCAACTAGGCTCACGGCGGCGGCCGCACGGCTTCATTTTGAGGCGTTACCGCACGCCTGAGAATTGCCAAGTCCATGTTTTTATTCCCGGCGCTGTTGCACGGCGGCAGCGCAGCCGTTTGGCATACCCATTGCTGTATTTGCATTCCGTGCGAGCGGTTGGATGCAATTTTCCATCCGATTACAATCGCCGGGTGTCGCGGCGCGGGTTTAGAGTCGCCTTTGGGGATCCGTAAACCCCCCGCCTTCAGGCGGCAGATTTGCATTTCGTTATGCACCTTCGGCACGTAAGTATTGTTGCTGGTT
>JAYVMZ010000225.1:0-6184 GCA_043758735.1 Betaproteobacteria bacterium | reverse complement strand
ACTGCGCTCTGGAAACTCCGGCCCGCTGTTGCCCACAGCAATTCATGACTTTCAGGAAATCAGCCATGCATCCTCGTTTCATGTTTTTCTCCGGCATCCTTGCCGTATTTTTTTTCGCCGCTGCCGCCGTCCCCTCGTCTGCCGAGGATCCGCCGGCGCAGAAGCCTCCGGTGCGCAAAGACCGGATATTCATCAAGGATGTCGAAGGCATCTGGATCAATGAAGCCTACCTGAGCGTGCTGGCGGCGCTGAAGAGCCCGCATGCCGCCGCAAAAAAGACGCCGCCGGTGGTCATTGCAATCCGGCGGGACGGCCGTGCCTATCCGATCGTGGTGACCGATTTTAACAAGGCCTCGCTGCAAGCGGTGCTGGACGTGGAACCCGATGGCAAGCCCGGCTCTTACCGGTTGGTGGTCGGTGCCAACGACAAGCCGGTCTCGAGCAGCGAAGTGAAATACATCCGCTTCGAAGCGACCAGGAACGCCCAGGGGAAACTCGACCGGCTGCGCTTTGCCGAGCCTGACTTCATGAAGGGCAAGTGGGCAGAATATGTACCGCTGGCGGGCGAATTGAGCCCGCAGCTGAACCGCTTCGTCATTGCCGGGAAATATGGCGACGAAAAAGGCCGGCCCTGGACCTTCAGCGAAGCCGGCGAAGCGACCTGGCCGGAACAGAAATTCAACTACGAATTATCTCTGAACGACCCGGGAGCCAGTTGCGATTACCTGCAAAGCGAAAGCGCGGCCAAAGGGGAGACAGACAAGAAGGGCGACGACAAGAAGCGTTACGGCTACGGCTGGAAAGCCGGCAAGCTGTCGATTTTTGCGGCGCGCCTGGCAGGGAAAAAGGTGGTTTGCGATGCCAAGCCGCTTGCCGTGTTGACGCCGCAATAACACCAATCGCCGTTTTTGCCGTAAATGAATCGGCGTTGTACACCGTCGTGAAGGAATGGCGTTTAATGGCTGATCGGCGCCAGGGCGCCGGTACTTACCAATAATCACAATAGGGAGGAATCATGAAACGGCTTTCTGATCTGCTTCTTGGTTTTGCAATTCTGGGCGTCACCAGCGCCATGCCGGCGCTGGCCGGGGACTGTGGCGGTCCGGTGACCGCCGACGAGGCGCTGGCGTCGGAGGACGCGCGCTATGCAGCGCAGATGGGCGATGATTACGGCGCGCTGCAAAAGCTGCTCGGCAACGATCTCATCTACATCCATTCGTCCGCTGTGGTGGATACCAAGGCGAGCTACATCGATTCGATGAAGTCCGGCACGGTCAAATATCGCGTCATGCGGCGCAGCGACGTAACGGTGCGCACCTACGGCTGCGTGGCGATCATCTCCGGCCTGGGAAATTTCGACGTGACCGTCAAGGGCCAGGACATGGCGGTGGAAATCCGTTTCCACAGCATCTGGGCCAAGCGCGACAACGGCCTGGAATTCATTTCCTGGGAGGCGACACGCACGCCGGTTAAACAGTAGTTGGAGGCGCCGAAACGGCGCCTGGCAGTCAGGGCGGGGCTTGGCATCCAAGCCCCGTTCTATTTTCTGCGGATGCGTCATGGGCGAAATGCAAACATGCAGTATCCTTTGCCGCATCTTTGATCCGGTTTGAGCAATGGCCAGGTCCGTAAGCAAAAGAAAGCGAACGCAAAGCGTTCAGGAGGCCCTCGAGCAGGTCAGGGCCCTGCTGCAGAAGCACCGGATCGTGGAGAACATGGTCCACAAGCAGGACATGCCCCGCCATGACCTGGTGGAGTCGCTCGTCCACAAGCAGAATCTCGTCGAGCTGCAAAACAAGCTCGACAAGCTCCATCCCGCCGATGTCGCCTACATCCTGGAAGCGCTGCCGCTCGAAGATCGCCTCGTCATCTGGGACCTGGTCAAGGCCGAGCGCGACGGCGAAATCCTGCTCGAGGTCTCGGATTCGGTGCGCGAGACACTCATCGAGAACATGGATGCGCACGAGCTGGTGGCGGCCGCGGAACAGCTCGATACCGATGAAATCGCCGACCTGGTTCCCGACCTGCCGCAGGACGTGGTCGATGACGTGTTGCATTCGATGTCCGTCGAGGAGCGCGAGCAGTTGCGCGCCGCCATGTCCTATACGGAGGACTCTGTCGGCGCGCTGATGGATTTCGACATGGTGTCGGTGCGCGATGACGTCAGCCTCGAAGTGGTCCTGCGTTACCTGCGCCGCATGGATGAGCTACCCGACCATACCGACCAGGTGTTCGTGGTGGATCGCGACGACGTCATCAAGGGGGTCCTGCCGATCAACCGCCTGATCGTGACCGATCCGGAGGTGCTGGTCGGTTCCGTGATGAACACCGAGTACATCACGCTGACACCGGACGACAAGGCGCAGCAGGCGGCGCAATCGTTCGAGCGCTACGACCTCGTGTCCGCTCCGGTGGTCGACCAGGGCAACCGGCTCGTCGGGCGCGTAACCGTGGACGTGGTCGTCGACTTCATCCGCCAGCGCAATGAGGCCGAGCAACTCAGCCATGCTGGCCTGCTCGAGGAAGAAGATATTTTTGCTTCGGTGTGGAAGAGTGCCAAGAACCGCTGGTTGTGGCTGGCGGTCAATCTGGGCACCGCTTTCTTCGCTTCCCGCGTGATCGGCGCCTTCGAAGGAACGATCGAGAAACTGGTGGCGCTGGCCACGTTGATGCCCATCGTCGCGGGCATTGCCGGCAACTCCGGCAACCAGACCACGACGTTGATCATTCGCTCACTGGCGCTCGGCCAGGTGACGCCGGGAAACGCGCGCCGCCTGATCGGGAAGGAACTGGCCATCAGCCTGCTCAATGGAGTGGTGTGGGGTGGCGTGGCGGGGATATTCGCCTATCTTCTCTATCGCAGCATGCCACTCAGCCTGGTCATGACCAGCGCAATGCTGCTTAACCTGGTGGTGGGCGCGCTAGTCGGCATGATGGTGCCGCTGGCGATGCAGAAATTGGGCAGGGACCCGGCGATCGGTTCCAGCGTATTGCTGACCTTCACCACGGACAGCATGGGGTTTTTCATTTTCCTCGGCCTGGCCACCGTGTTTCTCATCTGACCCATCCATTTCCGCCGTTTCCCCGTATATATTCGGGAACCGTGGATGATTCGCGTATGAAGCAATTCATGTTTCCGGCTTTCCTGCTTGCGCTGATCACCGGCGCGTGCGCGCTCATTGCAGGATGTTCGCCATTTACCTTCCTGAACGTGCTGGCGCCAGGAAAGGGATTTTCCAGGCAGGCGGATATCGCCTAGGGGCGGCTGCCGCGACAGAAACTGGACATGTATGTGCCGGATGAAGCCGGGCGGAAGATGCCGGTCCTGGTATTTTTTTATGGCGGCGGTTGGGAGGGTGGCGAGCGCCGGGATTACCGATTCGTGGGGGCTGAACTTGCCTCACGCGGCGTGTTGACTGTTGTAGCGGATTATCGTGTGTATCCCAAGGTCGTATTCCCGGCCTTCATTGAAGACGCTGCATTGGCGGTCAAGTGGGCACAGGACCATGCGGCGCAATCGGGTGCAAGGCCAGTTTCATTGTAAGGATCGAAGGAATAGTACGACTCAAGCACCGTTACCGAGGAGTTCGAGCATGCTGATTCGACGTTCATCCGGGATCAAATCTTCCGAAATCACCGACCGCGACGCGTTACTCAGGCGGCGCGATTTCATGCGCGCGGCTGCCGGCCTCGGCATGGCGGGCGGACTCTAGAGCGCCGGCATGGTGATGTCCGGCAAGGCGCACGCAGGCGCCAAATTGGCAGGGGTGACGAAGAGCGCTTACACCGTGAGCGATCCGTTGACGCCACTGGAAGCCATTACCAACTACAACAATTACTACGAGTTCGGCACCGACAAGGACGACCCGGCGACACGCTGATGTTCAACGGTTACGGCGACCAGGTCGCCCAACTCTACGCCGGCGTGGATCTCAAGAAAAACTTCTAGACGGCATACACTCACCACAGAGGCACAGAGGGCACGGAGAAAAAGCGGCGTAAAACCGCATACCGTCGGCTTCTGCAATGTTGGCAATCGTTCGCGGCGCGAAAATTTTTTCGCTATTGAAGTTCCTCTGCGTTCTCTGTGCCTCTGTGGTGATTTGTTTTGCACTAAATGCAATCCAAGCCAGAACAAATAAAGTGGATCAAGTTGGCCGTATTTCTGGCCTGCCTGGTGCCGCTCGGGCATCTGGTCTAGCAGGGATTTCGCAACAAGTTGGGTGCCAATCCAGTTGAGTTCATCACGCACTCCACCGGCTGGTGGGCGCTGGCCTTTATCCTGATCACCTTGTGCGTGACCCCGTTGAGAAGAATCGCGGGACAGCCTTGGCTGTTACGCCTGCGGCGCATGCTGGGATTGTTCGCGTTTTTTTATGCCACCTTGCACTTCATCACTTACATCTGGCTGGACCAATCCTTCGATTGGAAGGACATCGGCAAGCGCCCGTTCATCATGCTGGGATTTGCCGCGTTCGTACTCCTCATTCCACTGGCGGTTACTTCGACGAACAAGATGGTGAAACGCCTCGGCGCGAGGCGCTGGCAGTGGCTGCATCGGTTGATCTATGGGCTGTCTGCGCTAGGCGTGGTGCATTTTTGGTGGCTGGTCAAGAAAGATACCACCGAGCCGTTTACCTTCGCTGTGCTGCTCGCCGTGCTGCTCATCATTCGGCTGCTTTACCTGTTGCGCCAGCAGCGGCAGTCCCGGCTTGCACCAGCGAACTCTCAGGTCGCCTGATCCTGCCGCAGGGTCTGTTGGTCGCGCGCGGCGGTGAATATACCGAGCAGAAGCAGCACGAAGCCGGCAAACTGCAGCGCGCTGAATTGTTCGCCGAAGAAAAAATAAGCCAGCAGCGCCGACCCGACGGGTTCACCCAGGATTGCAACGGCGACGAAAGTCGCCGTCAGCCGCCGCAACGCCCAATTGAACGTGGTGTGACCGATCAATTGCGGACCGAGCGCAAGCGCGATCATGAATGTCCATGCAGCTCCGGGCAGTGATTCGAAGGAAATGCCGGTTGCGATGCTCGCGCTCAGGAGCAGGATTGCGGCTGTCGAATAGGCGAGCCAGATATACGCGAGCAGCGACACGCGGGCACGTAATGCCCTTCCTGCCAGCAAATAACCGGAGGCGGCCATTGCTCCGACGAGGGCCAAAACGTTACCGAGCATCGGCGCTGAACCGGGGCCTGGGGCGCGGCCTGCGTCGGCGGCAAACACCAGCACGCTTCCAATGAGCGTCAACACGATGCCGGCAACCGCCGTGCCGCCGGGGCGTTCGCGCAACAGGATTGCCGAGGCAAGCGCAACCCACAGCGGATTGGTTGTGACCAGTGCGGTACTGCTGGCAACCGAAGTGTGTTCCAGAGAAGTGATCCAGGCCCAGAAATGCACTGCCAGCAACGCGCCTGACAGCAGACAGAGGCCCAACTCACGCCGGCCCAATCGCAGCATTTCCCCACCGGCGCGCAACCATGCGAAAGGCGCGATTACGGCTGCAGCGGCACCAAGTCGGACGGCGGCAATAGCCAGGGAAGAGGCACCCTCTCCGTGGGCGAAGCGGATCAGGATCGCGGCGAACGAAACAACGACGACGCCGAAGCCGAGAACGAGAAAGGGAAGTGCGCGGGCGGGCATGGCGCGTTATATCACGCGCGCCCGCCGCTCAAGGATTCAGTGGAGTTTTTCCGGTAAAGCCGGCGTGCCCGGAATGGCCATTACGTCGATGCCCTCTTCCTTTAGTTCGCCGACTTCCTGATTCGACGCCGTGCCGCGGATCGCACGCTTCGGCGATTCCTTGTAGAAGATTCTGCGCGCTTCCTCGGGAAAGCGATGGCCGACGTCTTCGGTGTTGCTTAGCACGTGCTCGATGAACTTCTTCTTGAGTTCCTGGGCGGCATTGGCGACGGAGACCATTTGCGATTCGTCGGCCTGCCTGTTGCCCGAGCGCGTATTCACATAGGGAGCCGAAAGCTGGCGCGTGACGCCGACCGAACCGCAGACCGGGCAGGCGATATCACCGGCCTTCGCCTGCAGGTCGAAGTCGTCAGCAGAACCGAACCACCCTTCAAACGGATGGTTGTTGTCGCACGCCAGATCGAAAACGATCATGTTGTCTCCGGCCGCAAACATGCGGCGGCATGAAGTTTAACATCCGTAACGGCAGCCTCCACTTGGATAG